>CAZBUC010000443.1:0-2115 GCA_964494965.1 uncultured Maribrevibacterium sp. | reverse complement strand
TCTGGGCATATAAGAAACGGATGATCTAGAGTATAAACACACCGTTGAGGCCAAAAAAAAGCCCGCTAATTTAGCAGGCTTTCTCTTTGATCATGGTGCCCAGAGACGGAATCGAACCGCCGACACGAGGATTTTCAATCCTCTGCTCTACCGACTGAGCTATCTGGGCAAGTGGTGCGTATTATAGAGAAACCTTTTTTGCGGTCAATAGTTTTTTTTAAAATAATTTAAAAAGTTAGTTTTTTCTCTCACTCTGGTATTATCACTCCAATATCAAGGAGATACCTTCATGCTTCACATTGTACTTTATCAACCAGAGATCCCACCTAATACAGGAAACGTTATTCGTTTGTGCGCCAATACTGGCTACCAACTGCATCTGATTGAGCCCCTCGGGTTTGAGCTCGATGATAAAAAGTTACGTCGAGCTGGGCTGGATTACCATGAATTTTCTCCAGTAAAACGCTATGCCGATTTTCAAGCCTTTCTTGATCAAAATACCATTGGCACTGTTTACGCCCTAACAACAAAAGGCAGCCGTACCCACAGCGACGCCCATTTTGTAGAAAATGACGTCCTGGTTTTTGGACCGGAAACACGCGGACTACCGGCCGACTTTATCGAGGCATTACCACTAGAACAAAGACTGCGTTTGCCCATGCAGGCCAGCTCTAGAAGCTTAAATTTGTCCAACACGGTGGCGGTTATGGTCTATGAATCGTGGCGTCAACTCGGCTATGCTCAACCCAGCAATCAGAAACACTCAGGCTCGTAATGAACACACTCGCGCTGCTACTGCGACGGAACGCAACCCGCCGTACATTTCGTAAAAAAGTCCATCTGCACGAAACGAGTGACATTAAAAAGCGCATTCTCTTGTTCATACTTGTCATTGTCTTGCACAGTCTGGCCATGATCTTCTTTGAAGATCTAGATTGGTGGCAGGCTTTTTGGCTGACAATGACTTCAGCCAGCACAACAGGGTACGGAGACATTTCTGCCATTACGTTTTGGGGGCAATTCTCAACCATAGTGCTGATTTATGGCATGGGCATCACCTTGCTCGCACAAACTGCTAGTGACTACGTAGAACTCAGACTCATGCGCAAAGAAATGCGTATCAAAGGCGGAATAAAGTGGGATGAAATGGAAAATCATATACTGATCGTCAATACCCCAAAGCACGATGCAGAACGCTATCTCAGCTTGCTCATCAATCAAATAAACATCACCCCCGAATTAAAAAATACGCCGATACAAGTACTAACCACGGACTTCCCTGAAGGCTTACCGATTGAGTTACGCGCACAAGGCGTGGTTCATCACACAGGCGATCCATTGGAAGATGGCAAATTAGAATTCGCAGGGGCTGAAAAAGCGAAATTTATTATTGTACTCTGTCAGGACATTCACAATAGCCACTCTGACAGTTTTACTTTTGATATCCTACATCGTATTCAGACACTAAAAACTTCCGCCTTTGTCATGGCAGAAGCCATTAACGATTCAAATCGTCCACGATTTAAAGCCGCCGGTGCAAAAGCCGTGATTCGTCCTGTACGAGCTTACCCTGAGATGCTGGTGCGCTCATTGATCGCCCCTGGAACAGAGCAGGTATTGGAAGATTTATTCCGCCATCAAGGCGACCATACGATAAGATTGGACGTGCGTATCTCAGGTATCATGTGGCGAGACATTGTGACCACACTCATCGAAAAAGACGTGGGCACAGCGCTTGGTTACATAACGCAAAATGGTGACGTCATTACCCACCCGCAAACCCATTCAGTGATTGACGCAGAAGGCCTGATTATCTTAATCAACGACGATCAGATCATTCCCCCCCTACAAGAAATAGGGCGTTTTTTTCACTCATAGCGCAACAGGCAAACGCATTAAAACTTGGGCTTCAAACTTGCTTATCTTGTAGTTTGAGCCCGATGATCTCGATCTGATCACCATGCATTTGACGAATGGTAAGTCGTATATTGCCAAAACGAACACGGTCGCCCACCACGAGATGTTTGCCAAGCTCACGCTGCAACAAGGCCGCTGCCGTGTCTTCGACGCTAAGACCATCCAGCGGCACCCCATATACTTTTGCTAAATCAACCA
>CAZBUC010000442.1:1619-2123 GCA_964494965.1 uncultured Maribrevibacterium sp. | reverse complement strand
CGCCACCGCTGCCACCCCCACTGCCGCCACCACCGCAAGCCGCGAGGTGCGTTGCCACAAGAAGCATGATGCATAATGACACAGAAAAGCGACGAACAACCATGGCATTTCCCCCGTTTTGGTTGAGCTCCCAAACGAACGACTATGGCGGCCTAACTCTAAATGCGACGCCCTTTAGATTGGATTAAAGCTAAAAAAGTGCGATGACCGTCCTAAAAGCTCCGAAAACCAATATCGCACTCCGAATCTCTCGGGTTTCAACATTTCTTTGCTCCAAATGATGAAACTATTTTTGAAAACTGCGCTTCAATTGCTTCGCCCTTTGTCCGATTTTCCTCAAAAACTGATCTTTCTCGTGCATTTTTTATTTCGACGTCCTTCTCTTTTCTGCGTATTTCGATATTATCTTGTATATTGAAAGCAAGTTTCAAAATAAGGAAAGCAATACCCGAAAGCGGTAAATATAAGACGCCTCCGACCACGACGGCTATGCCCAACGAAACA
>CAZBUC010000442.1:0-1609 GCA_964494965.1 uncultured Maribrevibacterium sp. | reverse complement strand
AACAGCTCCGCCGATAAAATTCCAAACGGGCCCAGCGTCCTGGCCCGCAGTGAGGAGTATAAATACGATAACGCTGCTGATAACCGCCAAAACGGCTCCGATCAACATTGCACTTTCTTTCGTCACGCTTCTGAATTGATGATTCAATTTTAGCTCTGGCTTACGCGCATTCTTGAATTCGTGGATTTTATTTTTTATATTAACTTCCAATTGACCAATCGCCCGCAACGCTCGTTCTTTGATAAGATCGGCAGGGCTTTGCCCCTGCTCATTCTGTCTCAAGAAGAAACGATTGTAAGTGGGAAGATTATTTTGCTCTTTAATCAATTCAATTTCCGAAATAATGGCTTTATCAGGAAAATCGCAATCCGATAGTTTTTGATTGAGCAATAATAATTCCCGCAAATAATGATAATTAATTTCATTTTCACAAAATTCCTTAAATTGTTTAATTCGTTTTCTTAGCGGTATCGCTGCCGCCGCTTCCAAATCAACTGCATTATTAATGAAATCAAGATCGTTTTTCGCCCGCAAAAAAAGTATTTCATCAGTAAGAAGTGCATTTGCTAATGCGAGGGCAGCTTCATTTTGTTTTCCTAAACGCGCATTATACTTAGCAGCAAAAAAGTGCGAGATTGACGGATCCGGATCACATTGAATCGAGCTTGATATTTCATTTGCCGCTTTTTCAAATTCACCAAGACAATAAAAACACCACGATGCATATCGATGCGCGAGCCCCTTGAGCGTTGTTTGATCACGACCAGCGTATTTGCTAGCATTCTTAAAACTTGCAAGAGCAAGTTCTAGGAATTCATTTCCTTCTTCAACAGCAGGATACTGCAGTAATATTTGGCCTTTGAGGAGATGAAACGCCGGCTCGATGTGGAAACCAGAATTTCTTTCATCACCGTGTATCGATTTATTGACATATTTCAGAGCGTCCTCCCACAATTCACGCAACGAGCATTGCTTAGCGTACTCGAATTGTTCGCGGGCCCAAACTTGGTCGGGAGTTTTGAATAGAGTAATAAGCTCAGACAACAAGATGTTAGAGCGTATAGCTTCGGTGCTGAGGCGCTCAAACCCAATATCACATATTAGGGAAAGGTCATCGATAGAGTTCCGAATCTGATTTAGATCGATAGATATTGTTTTTAATTCGGTCGAGATCGTATCCGCTGCATCAGAAATTTCATCCGATAGGCTTGTAAAGCCTTGGCTTAGATGGGTCTTTATGGAATCGGCGCTGCCAACAATATCCCGAGTCGACTCATCGATGGCAAGGATTACGGAATTGAAATGACTACGCTCTTCCATGTATTTTCGATAGTCAAAATCAGAGCTGAAAGAATAATATGCAGTTGGCAAGTTTGGACTATTTTTGTATGCAGTCATGTTGAATTACCTTTTTAGGCTACTTTATGCATTTTCTGATTGCGTGAAAATGAGGGCTGTGAAAGGGGTTCGTTGGGATTTGGAGTTTATGGTTGGCGCCAATCGTTTACGTTGCATTGTGTTATTCCGCATAATTCAGAACCCCGTCAGCGAATAATGATCTCCCGCTGCGAGTCGGCCGGCACGGCGTTTTCGCAGCGGAGGGTGGCGT
>CAZBUC010000441.1:1226-2124 GCA_964494965.1 uncultured Maribrevibacterium sp. | reverse complement strand
GCGAGTAAAAACCTGCGATGTCTGTTTCATCGCTCCCTTCTAGAACAAACGTCCTAGACAGGTTTCGCTTTGCCGCACTGTTCGCAGACTCTTTTAGAAATTTGTTAATTCGCTCATTGCCACAATTAAAGCGTTTTCGATTATGGCTTTCTTTTAAAACTGACAGAGCCATTTTCGTAATCCTTTAACGCTTTATATGCATCATCGAGATGTTGAATCTCAGGCGGGTTGTCTAATGCTTCAAAAAATCGATCAGCCCCTTCCATCGACAATTTTAGCAGCCTATTGCGCTCTACCACTTCTTTTGCCTTATCTAAGGCGGCATCAATCATAAACTGCGACATTGAAGCACCAGATAATTCCGCCGCGTTAATAATGATCTCTTGCACCTCTTTTGGCGCTCGTGCAACAAGACGCACATTTTCTTGAGCATGAGATATCGTCATAGCTTTCTCCTTGGCGAGTGATACACCACCAAACCTATAAGGTGCCATTATGGCACCACAAACCAAGATCAGTCAACATGTCGCCAAAGTCGCACCACAACAACTCAAACAACTTCATACGCCACCACGGCACACCGATACCCTGCTTTGCCGTCGCCTCGTGCGGTGACTTTGTCGATGAACCAGTTGCCTTTCATTTCCAGTGGGAAGGTGTCGTTTAGCAGGATTTTGGGTCAGATAAAAATAAAGTTTAATTTTTATCTGACCCAAATTATCCACATCTAGCTACACCGCAATCCCCCAGCGGTTGTCGATTTCCTCTAGTAATATTTCCTTTGCGGCTTGCTGTGCTTCGGCATCAGAAAGTAGGTCTAGAAAGTAGCTAACGGAGTTGGTTTTCTCCAGTTTTTCCATGAAAAAGAAAGAGAAAAATAATGGAATCATATAGGCCA
>CAZBUC010000441.1:0-1216 GCA_964494965.1 uncultured Maribrevibacterium sp. | reverse complement strand
TTTCCATGAATAGAGATCGAAGTGCGGCGTCTGTCGTTCGGGGGATGTCTGATTGGCCTTTTTCGTAACGTGCTATCGTTTGTTCTGATACACCAAAGCGGTGTCCAAGCATTTTTTGCGATAGGTTCAGCTCTATGCGTAAAAACTTAAATTCCGCCGGACGAAGTGGCGTGTGACTGTCTGCTATTGTCTGCGCGATGGCGACATGCAAGTTATTCATATCATCGATGCTGGTATAGTCTTCACCGTCTATATGTTCAATGGTGAAACCGTTTTTTAGGTAGACGTTAGGTAAACCACATTCTGTATAGTGATACATCGTTTTACTCCTAATGAACCCAAACTGTGATGAGAATGGAAGTCGGGTTATCAGTATGGTTCTTAATGGCGACACTGAGCTCTATAATAGAACCCGCTGCCATTCCTTTTATGTTAAATTTCCAATCACCATTCAGCTCAAGGTAAGGCCCTTCACGGAACACCGAGCGCTTACTCTTTAGCAAGGCTAAAACTTGCCCTGTTGTCACACCACGTTCCAGCATTCTTTCTTTGATATGCTTACTCCAACGGATTCGATTGGTATGATTTTCTGCTAGATCATTAATGATTTTTCGAGCTGTAAACTCACTAAGTGGAAACACCACAGCTCCTTGTGGGTTATGCTTTTTCATGTCACTCATCCATTGAGACAATACCTATCATATTGATAGGTAGATGAAGTTTTGTCAAGAATACTCAACAAAGAATAACCCGTCCCTTGGAAAACATAAGGGGAAGCGACTGGGTAGTTTATGCTTCGTTTATCGTGCGCTATGATTTGGTGTTGGTGCGATGGAGTTTGTTCGGTACCCACCATAGGTAAATCGCCATGCCGAATAGTTCAATTAAGGACTGAAATACGATCACGACGACGGTTAGTTCAAGCGATGACGGCAGTGAAAGGGCAAGAGGCAGTATCACGAAGGAGTTCCGGCTGCCTAGGCTGAACGCAAGCACTCTGCCTTGATATGTGGGTAATGAAAATGCTTTTCCTAGCAGGACGGATAAAACCCCGGCGATGAGTAGAAAAGCACAAAATATCATCAATACGCTAGGAAGCAGGGTTAAGGAGTCCATCACGACATTCACTTGGGCCGCGGCGATGGAAAACACAACCATGGCCAATAAGGGAACGGGGAGCCAGCCAAGCGCGTTTACAAGTGCTTGGCGGCCTGTT
>CAZBUC010000440.1:1371-2134 GCA_964494965.1 uncultured Maribrevibacterium sp. | reverse complement strand
CGATGCGGGTGATTTTGAACTGGCCTTTGTCAATGAGGTTGTCACCATAGCCTTCTAGCCACGTGAGCACCGCACCCTCTTTCGGCAAGCCTGTTTGCCCTGTGGTGTCGATGTGCAAGGTGAGTTGGTCGCTTTGCGTCCCTGCGGCGTCGATACGCTCCCATGAGGTCAGGCGGTTGTTGATGACGCCCTCGCCTGCTCCGCTCACACGCACTCTTGGCAAGTAGTTGGATGGATTGTCTAGTCCCATATGTTGGTTACCGTCTCGGCTGCTTTGTTTGGCAAGGTGGGGATTTCGATAATAACGCCAGCGGGAAGCACTGGCCCGTAGGCTTCTAAGCCCGGGTTGAGTTCGAACAAGGCTTCTTCCGCTTGGTCGTCGTTGCGTTTTAGGGCGATCCACAGAATGTTGGATATGGTGTCGCCGTCGCGACTACGGATGGTTGTCATTGGCGTACTCTTCTAGCTCTAGGGTGAAGGCGAGGACGAAAGCGGTGCCGTCGTCGATTATCTTATCTTGCTTCTCTTGTAGGCGTTTGATCGTCCATTGGCCTAAGTTGTTGCCGTAGCCATCGGCCAGTACCAAGGGCGCTCGCTGGTTTTGTAAGGCGCGTAAAGCGTTGAGATTCGCCATGCCATCGCCTTGAAACCACGTGCCTGTGACCGTGATGTTTTCCAACTGTTGGCCCGTGTTTTGGCTCATGGGCTTTTGACCGTATCGCGCCACCGCGACCCAACCGCCGTCGCTAGTGCGCTGCAAACC
>CAZBUC010000440.1:0-1361 GCA_964494965.1 uncultured Maribrevibacterium sp. | reverse complement strand
CGGTAATGACAAACTTCAATCCCTTGAAAGCAAACGACTCGCCGATTTTGGGAATGTAGCCCAGATGCGAAAACACAAAACCACCGAGCGACATCATCTGACGCATGATTACTCCTTAGATAAAAATGGAAGGACAGAAACGAAAAAGCCCATCGAGGGATGGGCTTGGGGGTGTTTGATTTGGGTATTTTAGAGGTTAAGGGGTGTTTTTTAACTGAGTCTTAATTCCTTAAGGCGCGCAGCTCGACTTGATCGCATGTTCTCTAGTATCTACAGAATAATAAGTTATGTATTGTCTTAGCTTTTCTAGCTTCAAAACTATTTTTTAAATCTGAAAAATTATTCATATCTGTTCCAGTGGTAACACCCTCACTAACCAACTCATCAATCATTTCATTCAATATATCAATAGAAGCCAAGCTAATAGTTTCTAGTATTGACTCAATGCTTAAACCGATACTATTATTACTTTTAACATATTCCAAACCATTCACGACTATAATTTTCAATCCTTTCATCGTATAGTTAACAGCTTTATTATCACTCAAGTATTTTTTATAGTATTCATCATCGATGTTATCAACAACCTCGGCTAAAGGAAGATTTAATAAATAGCGTAACAATGACCAATTCAATAAATCACCTCGCGTATTATCAATAAATATATACGGAATGGAAAAATCTTTCCCATCCAGAATAGCCCGTGGTGCATACCCACTCATCATATGGTTATGTTTTATGTAATTATTTAAAACAAAAATCTCATGGCATTTACCAACAAATAAAAAGTTCATCGCAGATAAATATTTAGATTTACACTTCTCATAAAAATTAAAATCATATAGATTAGGTTTTTCAGTTTTACCGACACCATATTTTTTAAGAACGTCATCTATGGATTTTTCATCATCTTTCTTTATAGCTTTGTAGCTAATCTTTACATTAGGGTTAACCAAGCCTATTGATTTTTGTATAACCCACGTATGATAATACTCAATAAGAGTCGAAAAACCATTTATTAGAAAATCAACATTATATTCAAATTCATCAGAAGAAATAAAGTGATGTTCTCTAGGCCTATCTAACACTATTTCTATTTTTTCACAAAGATTCTTCATCTTTTTTAATTGATATTGCAATGATAAATCTACATCAGCACCAATTTCATAAAAGTTTTCTATCTTACCTCTTTCATTATAACTTAAGATCACTTACTGTCCCCTCGAACGCACTGACTGCTAACATTTTAATAGTGCGCATGCGCGCTTACACATTACTTGATACTAAAAGACTTTCTCGTTTCCTACTAGGGAAGATGCGAATAAGTCTTTCTCATGAGACAATTCGTTTTTAACTTTCGA
>CAZBUC010000439.1:0-2140 GCA_964494965.1 uncultured Maribrevibacterium sp. | reverse complement strand
CAGTGGAAACGGTTTTACGACGTGCGGGTATACCGGGGCTGAAGCAGGGATGTGGTAAGTTGGGAACGGACGTGTATCGGTCGCCTAACTTCCCGTGCAGTTGAGTGACATAGGCACCCGCTTTTTTATGGAATTGACCGGGCAGCAACTGACGGTTGGCGAGCGAAGCTCACAGTGGTATTTGTGGTATGTGTCGGGTAAAGCGTCATCGTAGAAAAGGCCGTGTGTTGGTAACGGCCTTTTCGATAAATTCAGTGCGGGCCGTGCGAGTGCCTGCCCAACAACACATCCATCTGACCGAACCGCTGCGGGGTTTTGGACGGTGAAGGTACTGGTTTTGCGGTTCGGCGGGTTATGACCACGTTAGACGACTTTAGCATTGTTATCACTTTACGGATAAGCAAACTTATATCCATATGACCATAAGTCGTTGTTTCACTTCAGTTTCTCACAGCAATTCAACACATAATTGGGTACTCAACTCGCATGATCCGAGCGGTGAAACAATTGGTGGATTAGCGCAGGCCCTTGCAGAAAAGATTGTTGAATTTCGTTGTAGAAGATGCCTGCAACACTTCAACTCGTGGAAAAACAGGGCAGAAAATGGGATACCTCTAAACGATGCTTCTAAATCAGCATTGAGAGCATTTCTTGTTCCCACATTCGGAGATCCTGACGAAAAAAGAGACCCCAATATTGAGCATTTGGAGGGTTTTGTCGGAGAATGGCTTTGGTACTTCCTGAGCGTAGAGAATCCTACAGAAACGATAGTTCACCAAGTTCCACCTGGTTTTAAATCAACAGACCCAGGTGGCGATGCGTTTTTTATTCATAGATTTACCGATAACGAGTTATTCTTTCGTCTTTGGGAGATGAAAAAATACGCTCCCAGAAAGGAAGATAGTACACAACAGTTGAGTACGACAGTAAATAGAGCTTACTCTCAACTAAATTCAAAGGCCCTAGAATATTTGGCTAGAATCACCGCAACAGAACAAGAATTGGATGATCCCGAGCTAGAGAAGTTTGTAGGAAGACTGGTTGAGCTTTGGATAGATGCAAGTCGGCAAGCTGCTGCTGGTGTATCAATCGCCACATCATTGAATCACGCATCACAAGATTGTTTCAATGATTTTGGTAATCGGTTCTCAAGATTTACCAATCCAGTTCGCCTATTAGGTATGCTTACTGGTATTGAAGACTTTTCCGCATTTGCAGTCAAAGTTAAGGATTACATATGGAAAGGTCTTTAAATCCTGACCTTTTGGGGCTTGCTCTTGGTGAACACGAAGCATTGCCAAGTCCAGAGGAGCTTTCCCAGTTGTTAGCCAATGCAGAATTGGCGTTGCTAACGCGTGATCAAAATGTTCCTGATGAACTGGTGGCAACTGGTTGGTATCTACACGGTATTGCATCATCAAAATATGCATTAAGAACCTATGGAATTGATAGGCACAGAGCCGCATTCCAAGTAGCCGGACATATTTTTGATTTACAGCTTCAAACTCGGGATTTGTCCGATATTGAAAAATTCAAATATTGTTTTGCTGCGCAAATAGCATACGCACGTAGTTCTCTTGACCCTAATGCTTTAGCCTTGTACAGAAGGGAATACTCTGGACGTTTAAATCAACTCAGCATCATACCTGATTTTCAATTAGCCTCTCTATCTTGCGGGGTTTCATTTTTAGGCTTTGACGTTAGATATGTTTATCAACTCACATCCAATATCGAAAAAGAAGTTGACTACCTTGTTGGAGTATGGGAAGTTGATGATATTGGATCAACCATGTATGGGGCAGTTGCCAATGTAGCTTCTGGCGTAAGAGACTTAATGAGTTTTCTTTTATATGGCAGAGAAAACATTTTAGAACGGGCTAGACAAAAACTACGCACAGCCACAACTGCCGAAGCATCTATGGAAGATAGCTTATCGCGTTGGGTTGCGGCACACTTGCTAAACTTTTCCAACAATTTACAAGATTCTACTATTTGGAATGTGCTTCCCCCTAGTGTTCCAACAAATGTGCGTAAAGCATTTATAAATGGAGAACCACGTGTACTTACTCTTTGGCCTCCGCAGATCGATTTTTTGGGGATCGAAAGCGGGAACAATCCGCTTTCTGATAACGTCAAGAGA
>CAZBUC010000438.1:1915-2150 GCA_964494965.1 uncultured Maribrevibacterium sp. | reverse complement strand
CATAAGCCGCGCATTGGCAGTGCTCACAACAGGGCCTGTCTTTTGTTTCAGGGGTAATAAGGCCATTTTTGTGCGCCAACTCCTCAATTTCGCAGCCGTCAAAATTTGAACCGTCAAATGCTCCGCTTATAATTTCATTCGCAAACGCAATAAGACCATCAAGCTCAGTCTGTGTAATCACAATCTCTCTCCTATTCTTGTGTGTAAGGGATGCCAGCTTTATCAAGCTGCGAAA
>CAZBUC010000438.1:0-1905 GCA_964494965.1 uncultured Maribrevibacterium sp. | reverse complement strand
AGCTGTTTTCTTCGTACTTTTCGGGAGGAAGCTTAACTACTGGCTGTGATTGCTTGGCTATTAGAAAGCCAGCCCATCGCTCCTGCATAAAACTCCATTGATAATTTCCAGATGGAAATCTGCGTATGAATTTTTCATCTGAATAGCTCTCGAATTCGGCTCTCAATTTTTCAATGTTTGACATTTTACTTTCCCCTTAATATTTTTGTGTAATAAACAAATGACTGATGATCCTCAAAATATACGCAAAGCCAATCAGCCAATATTCCCAATACTATGTGTAGAGCAAACGGTATTAAAAACGCGTAGAGCCATAATAAAATTATTGTTTGCATGGCTCATCCATTGGTCTAAGCGAGGCGCTAGGCCCGACGAATCGGCATTCGCCATGCTCACCGACAAGTAGAAATAAATTCTGGTTTTTTAAATCTGTCACCCAGTGGTGCTTTTTAAACGGGGCTTTTTTATCATAACGTACCTCCACCACCTCGCCCCATGCCAGTCGGACTCGAACAGGGTCACCGTGTGATATGGTCATAATCAATTCCTCAGTTTGTGGTAGGTGGTGGCGGTCTTTCTGGTCAGTCCCAGCTTTTCACATACATGCTGTGGCAAATCATACTCACCGGTAATCAATCTATTAAGATGCGTGTCGCTAATTCCAAGCCATATCGCCGCGTCTCGCTTAGTCTTAAATCTGCTATCAACCTTCTTTATTAAAAGAGATACCACTTGTGATCTATTCATGAAGTCCTCCTGATTTGAGATTTCATATTAAACATTCAACCGTTAAATGTCAAACATAAATATGTTGACACACTAACATAATGCAATTATGCTGGCACTACACAGACATAGCGAGGTTTAGCAATGAAAGCAGTATTTGGTGCAAATAAACGTCTTTGTGATCATATAAAAGAAAAGAGG
Source organism: uncultured Maribrevibacterium sp. (assembly GCA_964494965.1). GTDB lineage: Bacteria > Pseudomonadota > Gammaproteobacteria > Pseudomonadales > Marinomonadaceae > Marinomonas. Next base: position 978 of record CAZBUC010000438.1, on the reverse strand, counting down.
GTTAGGGGTTCGGCCTATGCACTTTTGGTGGCGCTAGAGGGTATGGTTGACGCATACGCATCAATTTCAATCATGTTCGACTTTGACCCGAAAAATAACCCTAAATACAACAACGCTATCGCAGCAATCAAACAAGCAAGAGGTGAGCAATGAGCGAGCAACAGCTAGAAAAGACACACTACCGTAAGGCGTTTAACAGCCCATACCTCAGCAGCGCAGATATAGTCGGACCAACGGTATTGACGGTCGCAAAGGTGTCGCTAGAGATCGACAAAACCAAGAAGACAAAGGACTTTTTCAACACTGCGCACTTTGTTGAGAAAGAGCTGCGCCAAGGCGAACCGCTTAAGCCAATGATCCTGAATGCGCACAATAGTCGAGTGATGCGCGACATTTGCGGTAGCCATTTTATTGACGACTGGACTGGCCCGATTACAGTCTACGTTGAGCAGGGGATTAAGTTTGGCCGCGACACCGTGGAAGGTTTGCGTATTAGCCCACAGAGACCACAGCTACAGCGGCCAGAATTAACGCCAGAGAACGCTCAGCTATGGGCCAATGCGATAGCAGCCTACAAGCGTGACGGTAATCTGGATAAGGTTATGGCGCGCGTCTACATCAGCCCTGAGAATCAACAGCTGATAGCGGATCAGGCGGTGGCGGAATAATGCCATTTATCGACGTGCAGCAAAATACCGAAGAGTGGGAGCAATTGCGGGTTGGCAAGATTACATCCAGCAAGTTGGGAGTGGTCATGGCTAATTTTGGCAAACCTTTCGGTGAGCCAGCCAAAAAGTACGCCATCGACATAGCAACCGAGCAGATCACCGGCAAGAAGTGCGGCGGCGGATACGCTAATGAGCACATGGAACGCGGTCACGAAGACGAGCCACTGGCTAATATGCTGTACTGCCAAGAGTATTTTTGCGACGTGTTAAACGGTGGATTTTACGACATGGGAGACTATGGCGCGTCACC
>CAZBUC010000437.1:0-2156 GCA_964494965.1 uncultured Maribrevibacterium sp. | reverse complement strand
GTTCAGGCCGGATGATAATTTGCGCCTGTTGTTTGCGATCACCGCTAATAGCCGCTTCTAACACACCGTCAACCGACTCTATTGCTTCTTGTAGATTTTTTGCGGTGCGGCTAAGTGTTGCAAAATCGACGTTGCCAGATAAATTTACACGAAGAACGGGGAAAGTAGAAAGATTGATCTCATTGACGGTGGGTTCATCTGCATCGGCAGGAAGCTCGCTTTTGGCTCTGTCTACTTTATCTTTGGTGTCGATAATAGCCTGATCAATGTCTATTCCAGAAACAAACTCCAGCATGATCGAAGCATGACCTTCCGAGGCCGTTGATTTGAGTTCTTTAAGGCCCTCTAAGCCTTTTAGCTCTTTTTCAAGGGGATGTACCAACAGGCTGTCGGCGTCTTCTGGCGAAATGCCTTCCAGTGACACGGACACGTACGCCATGGGGATTGTAATGTCTGGATCACTTTCCTTGGCAATCTCAATGTACGACACGGTACCCATGATGAGCACCAGAACAAAGAGCATCATTACAGTACGAGAGCGGGCCAAAGCCGCTTCAATTAATGCTTGCATGTTGGCAATCCTTAGTTGGGGTAGTGTGCGGTTACACTATCACCCGGTGACACGAATCCTTGCCCCACAGTGATAATATTGACGTTAGTCGGTAAGCCACTTACCCAAACGTTTTCGCGATCAGACTTGATCACCTCGACAGGCGATAGTACTACCACATTATCGACATCTAGGGTTTTAACCGCGGTTTGGCCAGCATTGTCTAGTGTCAATAAAGCAGCAGAAAACGAATGAGCTAATCGCTCGTCTAAGGTGAAATCAACAGACGCAGTTAAACCCGATTGAATACGGTTATTTGGGTTATCTACTTGTATTTCTACCGTAATGGTTCGGCTTGCTTCATTGGCAATGGCACTGATAAAGGAAACCATACCATCAACTGTGTCACCTGATTCAAAACGGATACTGGCCTGAGTGCCTAATGTAATCTGATGAATTCGGCTTTGAGGAATGTTGACGCTGACTTTTAAAGGGTCCAGTGACACTAAGGTGCCAATCTCAGCACCAGATGACAATACTTGCCCCTGTTTAACATCAAGAGAGTTGATAACGCCAGAAAAGGGGGCTGTCACATTGGCGTTTTCAAGATGGACACGTAGCGTGCTTTGTGTGGATTTTGCTGCGGCAAGCTCGGTTTCGGCTTGGGCTAGATTTACTCGCGAGGAAAAGTTTTCAAGGTTGAGCTGCTTTATACCGTCTAACTCCAGCTGTCTTTGTTTTACAAGCAAATTGGCTTGTGCCAACTCCATCGATAAGGTTCTATTATCAATTTGTAATAGAGATTGCCCTTTATTAACCAACTGACCTTTTTCAACTTTTAGATCAGTGATGCGACCTGCATAGCTGTTTGTTAGTACCAATGACTCGCTGGCAAGGGTTTTGCCAGTTAATGAGATATGCAGTTCAACAGACTCTGCGACGAGCGATTTTGCTTGTACAGGATACGCGTCTTTGTTTTGAGCGATATTAGGTTGATCCGAAGAAGAAAGAGAAGTGTTAGAGAGAGCCTGAGAAGGCGTTTCACTTGGACTGGATGTGATGCCATTGCCGCCAATAACCATCCAAGTAACAGCAGCAAAGGTAACCACCACCGCGGTGATAGGCCCCAGTTTATTTTTTAATTTCATTGAATACTCCATGCGGTAACAGTCGATGCGTCAGCCTTATCCAGTCACTGACTTTCTTTCTACGTAGCATACTAGAATAAAGTGTCAAAAATACGATTTATAGCGAATGTCGAACGCTTTTTTTGCGCCTTTATCTGCGTATTTGATGAACCTTCGTTATGAAGGATGCTACTATACCGCCACAAAATTTTCACAAAATATGGATAGATATGAGTCTATTGTCGTTAGAACAGATCAGTGTTGCTTTTGGGCATAATCCGCTGCTGTCAAAAATCAGTTTTTCAGCGGAAGCTGGAGAGCGTGTTGCCATTATCGGTCGTAACGGTGCAGGTAAATCCACGCTGTTAAAAGTCATTTCAGGCGAGCAAATTCCGGATGAGGGTGTCGTGCGTCTAGAAGGTGGCATGACCATCGGACAGCTTCCACAAGAGTTGCCTGATGCAAATGAAAAAACCGTC
>CAZBUC010000436.1:0-2163 GCA_964494965.1 uncultured Maribrevibacterium sp. | reverse complement strand
CAAAAGTTTATACGGATGAAGTTCAGTTAGCGCAAATTCAAGACGTTCAATCTGTTCGAAGATTACCGGGTCTAGCTTGCGCTTATTATCTCCCCAATAATCACAAATACATCGAATACCATAATCTCCTTCAGAAACGATCCCGACATTCTCCAAGAGTTCCTTGATTTCGTCTGCACAGTAATTCGTCATAACGGCGTCAAATATTTTGGCTTTCGATGTTCGGGTATCGAGTTGAGCAAGTGCTTCTGCAAGATTGTTATCTAAAAATGCGGCATGATAAGGCGTGGAATACCGATTAATACTGACGACAGAAATTATCCCATCAGGTTTGAGTAATTTTGAGAAAGCCTTAAGCAATGCGTATCCGTTCAGTTGTAAATGCTGCGGAATTTAAACATCAGGCAAGAGAGAAGGTGCGGTTGCACCCAGCAGGTTGGCATGACAAGCTGCAACCAAATAGTCGAGTACATCCCGTTTTTGTTGGCGCAAAGTTGTAACTGCTGTCATGATACGCTCAACAAACTGGCTTCCGCTTTCACTTTGGGTACCGAAACTGCGTTTGCGCCAGATAACACACCGTCGCAAAGCGCGTTCAGCCGCATTATTAGTTGGTTCAACTCCTTCGTGATCAACGAAAGCCCAGAGCGCTTGCTCAAGTCGGAGAATATTTTGGCAGGTTTTGCGTGTCTGGGCATGGTTGACAAATGTACCAACAGACAGCAAGCTATGAACTTGATTGCGAATAGGCTTCATCGCAATTTGAAAATCGATACGCGTGAGTGTTCCATCTCTTACCCGATGCCAAAAGCCAAAGAACAGCTTGACTTGTTCTAGTAACAGACGACCAATAGTCTTGGATTCTCCGCCGCGGTCCTGCAATGCCCGAAAATCACGTTTGAGATGCGCCCAACACAATTGTCTCTTGTCAGGATCAAGCCAATTGTAGGAACTGTAGCGATCTGAACCCAATATGCCAGTGAATTTGTCACCCAATAACTCTTTCGCTCCGTCTGCGCCTCGGGTTTTGAAGATACGGAACACACTGACCGAGGGTGTAGTGCATATCCACAGCCAGCAAAGTTTTGTCAATTCGTGCCAACTCGTCTCGTCCATGTTTTTTGTGCTTTGCTGCTGAACATATTCCACAGCGCTATCAACTGGCTGCTTCAAAGCCTGACTCACCCGTTGTTCCTGGGCAGAAATGCTGCCAAGACCAATTTCAACACGGAAAACCGTTTCCAGCATTTCTTTCATGTCACGCTGGCTAAGCCCAAAGCGCCCAGCCAGATAACCAGTCACGGCTTGTACTCCTTCTCCAAAACTGCCTCTGGGCATGTCTGCTGGCCATTCACCCTGATTCTTGGTTCCACATGCTAAACAGGATAAGGTATGCTTTTGATATTCCACTATTTCCGGCATGATCCGAGGCAATTCGCTCACTTGATGACGCTTTGGCTGATGATCTTCTCCCATCAGCAGCGCCCCGCATCCGCTGCATTCTACTGGCTTGCAAACCACTACTTTGCTTACTTCTTCCAGCGATTTCAGCTTCCGCCCTTTGCCTTTATGTCCCTGCTGTCCACCCTTTTTTTGTCCACTTGCTTCCTTTTTGGGATACTTATTTTTTGAGGGCATGTCAGAAGAAGGCGGTTTGGAAGAATTTTGCGAATTCTTGTTGGCCCGCTCTTCCAGCTTACTCACTTCAGCTTGTAAATGAGCCATCTGGTGTTTCAAGGTTTGGTTTTCTTGCCAAAGTGCTACCATGACCACTTGTATGGATAGTGGCGTTTGATCCCATTCTCCTAGAATTGTTGGAAAGTCAGGTGGTAGGTTCATAGTCAATAGTCTACACCCAAAGTTATAATTTTTCTACTGTAGATTGTCGCTAATTTTCGGTATCTTTGTAACTTGTAAAAATCAAGTTTTACCTATCTGAACGGATACCAATTTTGGATAATATAGAGTTGGGCACTGGCGCTGAGCAAGTTCTACGACAAACTTAAAAAAAATGAAAGAAATCGCTAAAGCATTCAAGAAAGCCATAATGGATGAATTCGACGGCTATTTAAAGACCGGCGGATTCAAAAAAATACGTCATCATGCTGATAAACTTGGATTTTCAATAATTATCATTATCATTATTATTTATATAGGTTCCTT
>CAZBUC010000435.1:0-2170 GCA_964494965.1 uncultured Maribrevibacterium sp. | reverse complement strand
GGCATCATTGGGGTCAATATTCGCCCACAAGACAGCCAAGCCTTTGCTCGTTTTATTGAGCAAAAAGGGGAATATGTTTTAAAAACCATGGCCGCCGATGGCGAGACAAATTACGAACATATTCGCTCAATTGTCGAGCAGATTGATGGCGCAAGCGCGCCAGAAAAAGTCGATGCCGCACTTGCCGATGCGAACATCCAGCTGGTCACGTCAACAGTGACAGAAGGTGGCTATTACCTTGATGAAAAACGTCGCTTGATGCTTGAACATCCAGCGATTAAGGCCGACGTTGGGGGCGCTCGCAATACGCTTTATGCTTTTTTGTATGCGGGACTAAAACAGCGTAGCGAAACATCCAACGCCAAAATCACTTTATTGTGCTGCGACAACCTTCGCCATAATGGTGAATTGCTAAAAACGGGGCTCATGCAGTTTTTGGCAGCCAAAGAAGACACTAAACTCGCTCATTGGGTTGAGCAAAACGTGTCTTTCCCATGTTCTATGGTGGATCGAATCACGCCTAAGCCAAGTCAACAACATGTCGATGATGTTCGTGCTCGCTTTGGTGTCGATGACCAGATGACGGTGATGGGTGAAGATTTTATTCAATGGGTGGTAGAAGATAATTTTGCTGGTACAAAACCGGCCCTTGATCTGGTGGGCGTACAATTTGTAAAAGACGTTGTGCCCTTTGAAGAAGCGAAAATTCGCATTTTGAACGCTGGCCATACTTGCGTGACGTATCAAGCGGCGTTAAAAGGTCTCACCTATTTTGATGAGGCCATGCGCGATCCTGAGTTAAGCCAGTATTTTAGTGACTTCATTTTACAGGATTCGATTCCAGCGATTGGGGATTCTGTGGTGAATCTGGAAGCTTACTTTGACATTATTGCCAGACGTTTCAGCAATGCCAATATTGGCGATACTGTTGAACGCATCTGCACGGATGGCTATGCGAAATTTCCGATTTTTGTCTTTCCCACATTAGAAGGAATCTATCGCAAAGGCGGCACACCCAACAAAACGCTTGAAGGCATTGCCAGCTGGTTCACCTTCATACAACTTTCTAACCAAGGTAAAGTCAGTACACCTTACCATGAACCAAACAAAGCCTCTCTTGCGGCTTTTAGTCAGGATACGGCGGGTATACACGCTTTTACAACGGACCGTTATTTATGGGGCAATCTGCCAACAGAATTCCCTGATTTCGTGGTACAGCTTACGAACGCCATTCAAACAAGTATGGCAAAGTATGCTTAACCCGTTGTAATCTCACTCAGGCAAACAAGGGGTGACATTTTGTTTTACCCCTTGTTTGCCTGAACCATACTGTCTCTGTCCGATAGCGCGTCTCAAGCGAGAAGATTATGCCGAATACCGCCAAACGCATCACCCCTGAATACGAGATTGTCGAAGACAACGAAACCATTCGTTATTTAGAACACGGTTATCCGTGTGAGCTTATTCGCTGGCACGCCCATGATGACTACGAACTTCATTTCATCGTCGCCACCTCAGGCAAAGTCTTTGTCGGTGATTACATAGGTAATTACTCACCAGGCCAACTCATCTTAACAGGCCCACGGCTCCCCCATAACTGGATCTGTCAACAGGATCAGGAAGCGGTCAAACTCAGAGACATGGTGATTCGTTTTGACCATGAGTCTTTTTCGAATGGCATGAAAATCATACCAGAGCTGGCTGAAATTCTGCCTATGCTAGCAAGAGCCAAATCGGGCATTGAGTTTTTTGATTTAGACCCTGAATACCTCCAAGAGGTATTCCAAAAAGTTCGCGATTCCAGTGGGCTATCACGACTCATCCTTTCGCTTCCTCTGCTGCAAAAGCTGGCTCAAAGCCGTCATTACCGCTTACTATCAACCGTACAAATTGATTTAAAATCGAGTGAGCTGCTACAGCGAAAAATCAATACTGTGGTCGATTATGTGTCACAAAACTATGGCCAAGACATCAAGCTTTCCAGTGTCGCAAGTTTAATTGGTATGTCTGATAGCCACTTTTCACGTTTTTTCAAAAAAGCCACAGGCAATCGTTTTATTGAATTTGTCAATCGTGTGCGAGTCAGCCGGGCGTGCAGCTTACTCACAGAAACAGATCAGCAGATTGCGACCATTTGCTTTCAAGTTGGCTTTAACAATGTCGCCAACTT
>CAZBUC010000434.1:0-2182 GCA_964494965.1 uncultured Maribrevibacterium sp. | reverse complement strand
CTAAAAAACGTCCAGCGCTTTCCCATGAGATGCGTATATCATTGGCTAAACACGTGCTGGCGCACCTTCCTAATGTAGAAGTGGTGGGCTTTGATAACTTATTGACCGAGTTTACTCGTTCGGTAAAGGGTCAAGTGGTGATTCGTGGTTTACGTGCGGTGTCAGATTTCGAATACGAATTCCAGCTGGCGAATATGAACCGTGCTATCGCGCCAGATGTGGAAAGTATTTTTTTAACGCCTTCAGAAAAGCATTCCTATATTTCTTCGACTTTGGTGCGAGAAATTGCTTCTTTGAACGGGGATTTTGGTCAGTTTGTCAATCCAGAAGTGAAGCGAGTTCTGCAAGAGCATTATCAAACGATTTAATGCGTGAGCAGTGCTAGGAGAGAAAAATGTCTCTTATTATTACCGATGAATGCATTAATTGTGACGTGTGTGAACCAGAATGTCCTAATGAGGCCATTTCTGCGGGTGACGAGATCTACGTAATCGATCCCTCTAAATGCACGGAATGTGTTGGTCATTTCGATGAGCCCCAGTGCCAGCAAGTATGTCCTGTTGATTGTATTCCTCTTGATCCAAACCGTAAGGAAACGGAAGAACAGTTAATGGAAAAATACTTAACACTCACAGGGCAGCTTTAACCGATAGAAGGGTGTTGCCACTATTGATACAAACAGTTTTATCTTTCTAGCCGGTGTTTTGTTATTAATTAGCATTCTGGCTAGTTCATTTACCGTTCGTTTCGGCCTACCTTTGTTGCTTGTCTTTCTCGGTATCGGGATGTTGGCAGGTGAGGATGGTCTGGGCCGACTGGGTTTTGACAACCCAAATCTTGCCTTTTTTGTTGGTAACCTTGCTTTAGCTGTCATTCTTCTTGATGGTGGTATGCAAACCAAAGCCAGTACTTTTCGTGTGGCTTTGTGGCCTTCCTTATCTCTTGCTACCTTTGGGGTGATTCTAACCGCTGCGGCGGTGGGCGGCTTTGCGGCTTGGCTGCTTGATGTAAAACTGATTTATGGTTTTTTACTGGGTGCCACGGTTGGCTCTACCGATGCCGCCGCGGTTTTCAGTTTGCTGCGTAATAGCGGTGTGAAATTAAATGAGCGCGTTGGTGGGACTCTGGAAATAGAGTCGGGTGCCAATGATCCCATGGCTATTCTTCTGGTAGTCATGTTAACCGGCGTTTTGCAAAGTTCAGACTCGTTGAGTGTCTGGCTGTTCTTAGGGCAAATGGTTCAGCAATTTGCGATAGGGGGCGGACTTGGGTTGCTCGGTGGTAAGCTTTTGTTGTTGGTATTGCGCCGTGTTCCCCTCATTGAAGGCTTGTATGCGCTGCTTATTATTGCATTTGGACTAGCCGTTTTTTCAGGCGTTAATCTGATTGGTGGCAGTGGTTTTCTGGCGGTGTATTTGATTGGTTTAACTGTCGGTAATGGTCGCATCAAACATGAAGAGTCTATTTCACAGGTCATGGATGGTTTGGCGTGGTTAGCTCAAGCAGGCATGTTTTTGCTGTTAGGCTTGTTGGTGACACCGTCAAACTTGTTAACCCATGGTTTACAGGCGCTCGCTATTGCCACCTTCCTTATTTTTGTGGCGCGTCCACTCGCCGTTATGCTGTGCTTACTGCCTTTTGGTTTTCGTTGGTCAGAGCGTTTCTACATCAGCTGGGTAGGTCTACGAGGGGCTGTCCCTATTGTATTGGCTTTGTATCCGGTGATTGCAGGTCTTTCAAACGCGGCGCTGTTATTCGAAATTACGTTCACCGTGGTGTTGATCTCATTGTTGTTGCAAGGGTCGACTGTACCGATTGTGGCACGTTGGCTGAAGGTGTCCGTTCCGCCCGCGCCCGCGCCAACGACGCGTTTTTCATTGATTGAGACTGATGCTCATCACTCTTTAGAATTGTATGAGTTTTTGGTACAAACAGAAGGCATACGTATCCCTGTCTCTATTGTGCAAAATGTCCCCAGTGTCACAGTGTCGACACCTCAGCTGGTGTCCTTGGTTCGTGAGCAGCGTCCTATCGTGGTGAACGCTGAAACTGTGTTGAAGTTAGGTGACAGAATTTGGATGTTGTTGCATCCTGATGATGTGAACGATGTGGCGCAGATATTTTCTCAGCAGGCGTCTAGTTCGTTTTTGCTGCAAAACTTTTTTGGCGAATTTGCAATTCG
>CAZBUC010000433.1:0-2195 GCA_964494965.1 uncultured Maribrevibacterium sp. | reverse complement strand
TTACAGGCATTTCAACGTAAATAGCATTTGGCGCGTATTCGTACACAGCACCAGTGATGAAGTCAGTTGTAGAGACATCCCAGAAGATGTTAAGCACAGCAACAGGGTCAAATTCCTTAGTTATTTCTCTTGTTACAGATTGATAACCTTCTTTGCTAAACATAACAGTTTGTGCTTTGTTTTTCTTAAATGAAGCGCTAACAGGTGTCTTACCGATTAAAGCACCATCTACATACACATTCACACCATCAACATTTGAATTAAAGGTCAATGTTTGGTTTGATCCAGAAATGATGGTTGCACAGCCTGAAAGCAATAAAACCAAAGAGGATAGGGCAATAACTAGGATTTTTTTCATTTTAAGTCCATTAAAATAATTGAAGTGAATTTTGAAGTGGCGATTGTACTTAAATAACCGCCCCTGTCAAAGTTCATTTTTATATTCTTAAAGTTTAAATAGCATTGACGATTTTTTACCCTAATGCCTCTTCAGTGTTTTCTTCAACCTGTTCTTCCATACGCCCTTTTTCTGCCCAGTACATAAGGCATAGCGCCATGGTGCCCATGATGGCGAATCCACCTGAGATCGGCATTAGGGTGTTGTTGTACATTTGGCCGATGACGGTGCCTATGCTCATGGACATGATGGAAGATACTGAGCCGATGACCGCAGAGGCGATGCCAGCGACGTGCCCCATGGGTTCCATGGCCAGTGAATTGACGTTGCCAAATAATAGGCCAAAGCAGAAGAATAAAATGGCGGCGTACGCTAAGAACATCCACAGGCTGATGGTGACAAAAGCGTGTAGAGAAAAGAAGCCAATCGAGGCGACTACCACAACGCAGATGGCACGAAAGGCAATGGCTCTGGGGCCGTGTTTTTCGACGATGCGTGAGTTGATTAACGAGGAGAACCCCAATACCAAGGCCAATAACCCAAAGTAAAAGGCAAATAAGTTGCCTGTGTTAAATTGCACCTGAAAAATTTGCTGCGATGAGTTTAAGTAGCCAATAAAACTTCCAAAGAACAACCCCATGCAGATGGTGTAGCTGGCGGTAATGCGGTTGGTCACTACTTCTTTAAAGCCTTCGTAAAAGCCGGTTCTGGTAAAGGCAATACGCTGGGGCTTAGGTAAGGTTTCTTTTAAGCGGAACGCAATCCACACCATCAGGCAGACGGCATAAACAAGGTAAAGTTCGAAAATTCCGCGCCAGTCACTCACAAACAGAATGGCTTGGCCAAGGGCTGGGGCGATGGCGGGCACTAAAACAAAGATCATCATGACTAAAGACATGATGCGCGCCATTTGTGCACCGTGGTATAAGTCACGTACCAAGGAAATGGCTGAAATATAGGGGCCGGCAACGCCTAGCCCTTGAATAAAGCGGCCTAGCATGAGCACTTCTAAGCTGTCGGCTTGATAACAGATCACGGTGCCCACTAAATACAAAGCAAAGCCACCAAACAAGATAGGGCGTCGACCCAAAGCATCTGACAAAGGCCCGCATATTAACTGACCCACCGCTAAGCCTAAGAACAGCATACTAATCAGTAGTTGCGGTTGGTTTGCCGTTGCCGCACCCAGTTCATTACCTATGATGCCAAGCGCCGGCAGCAAGGCGTCAATAGAAATGGCCGTGATGGACATCAGCAAAGCCACTAAAAGTGTAAACTCTTTTGAACCCATGCCCGAAGCGGCTGTGTTGTTGTGCGCGTTTTCCATATGTCATCCAATGAAGCTAAGAGGTGTAAAACACCAAGGTTAAGCTCTGTACCCGTGAGCGATTTAATAGCCCAGCATTATACTCAGCAAAAGTGACACTCGGCCGGCTTTTATGTGGATAGAATAAGAAAGTTTACAAGGTGGGATTTTGGCGATGTGAATCAAAATAACGACTTATTTTTGGCGTTTTAATTGTATTTTAAGCTTCGGCTTTGTAGGATGAAGGATGTAATTTTTGTGTAAGTAATATGCATAATTTTTGACCTTAAAAAAGCTAAAAAATCTTGTTAAAAGGATGTTGTAAATGAGTACCGTGAATCAAATGGCCAAGGTTTTCTCGTCCTTTCATTTCTTTTTTTATCCGCATTTTTTTATTACTTTCAGGCAAGCCAGCTATGTTGAATCTTTAAGATATCTTAGGGAAGATGCGAATAAGTCTTTCTCATGAGACAATTCGTTTTTAACTTTCGA
>CAZBUC010000432.1:0-2196 GCA_964494965.1 uncultured Maribrevibacterium sp. | reverse complement strand
AGGCTCTATTTTAGAAGCCAGCCACCATACAGATTTAGAGCAAAAATGGTTCTTTATGCGTCACGACATAGATGCAGACAGCCTAAACATTGACGTGGCGACCTTCCGCAAAGAATTCGCCCCCATCGCAGAAGAATTCAACATGCAATGGTATGTCAAAGACAGCGAAGATCGCCCGAAAGTAGTGTTATTGGCTACTAAAGAATCTCACTGCTTAAACGACATCATGCACCGCTGGCACACAGGCGAGTTAAACTGCGAAATCGTCGGCGTTATTGCCAACCACGAAGACCTTCGCTCCATGGTGGAATGGTACAAGATTCCTTACTTCTGCATACCCGTGCCAAAAGAAAACAAAATGCCTGCCTTCCAAGAAATTGAAGCTTGCATTGATGCATCTGGCGCCGACACCATAGTCTTGGCTCGTTATATGCAGATTTTCCCTGAATACTTGTGCGAGAAATACCGCCATCGAGTCATCAACATACACCACAGCTTCTTACCGTCTTTCATCGGTGCGAAACCTTACCACCAAGCCGCGGTTCGTGGTGTGAAACTGATAGGCGCCACCTGCCATTACGTGACAGCAGACCTAGATGCCGGCCCGATTATCGAACAAGACGTGATTCGCGTTCGCCACAGCCACGCCGCAGAAGACATGGTGCGCCTAGGCAAAGACATCGAAAAACTCGTATTGTCACGTGGCCTGCGCTACCACCTAGAAGACCGCGTATTAGTTCACGGTAACAAAACCGTGGTGTTTGCGGAATAATACCAGCACCGCAAAGAGAGCGATAAAGGGAAGACTCATGTCTTCCCTTTTTTTATTTTTGTCATCTTAATGGCGTAAAATTTTTGTTCTTGGAAAAAGTGTCTATAGTTACTAAGAGAGTTACTTAAGAGCGTTTTTTTATTAAAGAATACTGCAAACAGAAGACAACGAAAAAAACAAATAAACAGCTGGGTGAGGTGAATGATGAAACTCAAATTAACCCCAACTCAAAACCTGTGTGTGGGCTATCTAGAATCCGGTTTTGAACTGATTCAACAAGACGATCAATACTTCTTCATCAAAGGCCAGCGCCGCCAAAAGGTACTGCCCAAAACCCTAAACGCCCTCGTCAGCCGAGGCGCCCTTGCACACACAGAACAAGGCGACTACAAACTCAGCGACGAATTCATCGAACACCGCAAACGCATGCGCGGGATGGATGAATTCAAACAGACTCGCCATTAACAAAAGACCAACTTGGCCCCATTCTTCTCATTATGAATGGGGCTTTTTTTATGTGCCAGCGTCATGATTCCCTCCCCCTTATGTCTTCCAAGGGGAGGGCAAGGGTGGGGTTATTACGTTATGGCTTATCGCCAACATCACCCGGTAGGCCTGCATAAAGGATGCACGACCGCAATCAGGCGTTATAAACTCGCATTGACAACATACCTCATCGAAGCACCATTTCACTCTCCGCGCCCTCAAATGTAGGTCGCGCATTTATGCCGACAACGTCATTATTCCCTTACGGTTTATAAGATTTGATCAAGAGGGCTATTAATTGCCGCGTCATTGACCGCTTTCTTCAACGCCTTACGAGGCACTGACTCATGCAAATGGTGCCTGCATAGTTCACCAGTTAAAGGATGCGGACTGATTGACGTAGAGGGAAATAAAAACATCCAACTTAATTGACGAAAAGCATTAGGATACTTTTTAGAAAGCGCAAATGGTAAAGAAGGGCCATATCCGTTTGAATTGTCGTTTTGCTGGATTTTTTGAGCAAATTCTTTTTGTTTATTTAAAGCTTCGGCTAACTTGCGGCTTAGAATAGTGGTTCTGTCTTTATTGCCTTTACTGCATCGAACAGCCAAACTGCCTTGATCTAAATTAATATCTTGAATGCGAATGCTTAAACATTCGCTAATTCTAAGTCCCGAGCCATAAAGCAACGAAAAAATCAAATGATCCCGTTCATTCAAACAGCTTAGGATTTTTTGAATTTCGTTTGCGGCTAGAACAATGGGCAAACGTCGACCTTGTTTAGCATGCTGAAACCCTAAATCTCCCAATGGTTGATCCAGTAACTTGTTGTACAAAAAGGCGAGGGCATTCAGGGCCGATTTTTGAGTATTGATTGCGACATGTTGCTCTACGGCTAGGGAAGATGCGAATAAGTCTTTCTCATGAGACAATTCGTT
>CAZBUC010000431.1:0-2211 GCA_964494965.1 uncultured Maribrevibacterium sp. | reverse complement strand
AACAAACTGCGCGGTATTGGGCGTAGCGCTGCAAAACATCAGCAAACAAAACGGTTTTGTTGAATCCATTCTTTATGGCTTTGGCGCGGCCGTCGGTTTCTCTTTTGTACTGGTGCTGTTTTCAGCCATGCGCGAGCGCATTAACGTGGCTGATGTTCCCGTTGTATTCAAAGGGTCGGCTATTGGCATGATCACCGCAGGCCTAATGGCTCTGGCCTTTATGGGCTTCACTGCCCTAGTGCAAATTTAGGAGGCAATATGTTCACGGTATTTCTTGCCATTGGCATCTTGGTCGCCTTATCACTCGTGTTTGGTGCCCTTTTGGGTTACGCCAATGTACGCTTCCGTGTGGAAGGTGACCCAATTGTTGACCAAATCGATGCCCTGTTGCCACAAACTCAATGCGGTCAGTGTGGTCACCCAGGCTGTCGCCCTTACGCAGAAGCCATTGCAAACGGCGAAGCCATTAACCACTGCCCACCAGGTGGACAAGCCACGATTCAAGCGTTAGCGGATTTACTCGATGTTGAAGCCATTCCTTTAGATGGCGATCACGGCACAGAAACGGCAAAGCGCGTTGCGGTGATTCGTGAAGACGAGTGCATAGGTTGTACTAAATGTATCCAAGCGTGCCCTGTGGATGCGATTTTAGGCGCAGCCAAACAAATGCACACCGTCATTGCAGATGAATGTACTGGGTGTGACCTTTGTGTCGACCCTTGCCCTGTGGATTGTATTGATATGGTGGAAATCGGTGTGACAGCAAAAACTTGGTCTTGGGACAAACCACAAGGCGTTGCCGCTACCTCTTTAAATATTATTGCCACCGATCGTCAAACGGAGGTTGCACACTAATGCAAGCAGCCAAGATTTATTCTTTCCATGGTGGTATCCACCCAGAAGAAAACAAAGCACAGTCATTGCGCTTACCTTTGGGTAGACCCAGCCTGCCTAGCGAGCTTATTTTACCGCTTGGGCAACACATAGGCCAAAGCTCTCGCCCTTTAGTCAAAGTAGGCGACAAGGTAATGAAGGGTGAAACCATCGCCATCAATAATGGTTTTTTGAGCAGTTTTTTACACGCTCCAACCTCCGGCACTATCACGGCTATTGAAGAACGCCTTATTGCCCATCCTTCAGGGTTGAGTGATCTTTGTATTATATTAACACCCGATGGACAGGATACATGGACGACACTTGAGCCGTTAAACGACTGGCAAACACTAAGCAAAACGGATGTATTGGCGTATTTGTCTGAAATGGGCATTGTCGGCATGGGTGGCGCAGGCTTTCCCACGCAAGTAAAGCTGCAGGGAGCCCATAAAAAGCCCTTGTCTCATTTCATTATTAACGCGGCGGAATGCGAACCCTACATCACAGCCGACGACATGCTGATGCGAGAAAAAGCCCTAGAATTAATATTGGGTATTGAAATGCTTCAACATCTTGTTGAAGCAGATAAGGTCGTTATTGGCATAGAAGACAATAAGCCCGCTGCCATTGATGCATTAACATCAATGATCAAACAGCGTGACAGTAAAGTTCAAGTGGCCGTAGTGCCAACCAAATACCCCTCTGGTGGGGAAAAACAACTTATTCAATTGCTAACAGGCAAAGAAGTACCCAGCGGGCAACATCCAGCAGACATTGGTATTTTATGCCATAACGTCGGCACCTGTGTGGCGGTTTACGACGCCATTACTTTTGGTAAACCCTTAATTTCGCGTTTTACCACTTTAACAGGCGATGCTTTAAAATCTCCCCAGAACGTCGAAGTGTTACTGGGCACACCGGTTGCGCACTTGTTGGAGTACGCAGATTCTGAACCCAAAAAACTCAGCCGCTTAATTATGGGCGGCCCCATGATGGGTTTCACATTAAATTCCGCTGCGGTTCCTATTGTCAAAACCAGTAACTGCATTTTAGCCGCCAGTAAAAAAGAGCTTCCACCACCAGCTCCTGAACAAGCCTGCATCCGTTGCGGCATGTGCGAACAAGCCTGCCCTGCCAGCTTATTACCCCAACAATTGTTGTGGTTTAGCAAAAGTCAGGAATTCGAAAAAGCCGAACACCATAATCTATTCGATTGCATCGAATGTGGTGCTTGCTCTTATGTCTGCCCAAGTAGCATTCCCTTGGTGCAGTATTATCGCCATACGAAAAGCAGCATCCGCGAAGCCCGTGAAGCGACCGTGAAGTCTGATTTGGCTA
>CAZBUC010000430.1:0-2235 GCA_964494965.1 uncultured Maribrevibacterium sp. | reverse complement strand
CACCCCGTAAAATGGATTAACTATCTATTAATTTGGACTTAGTAACTATTAATTTGGACTTCGTAATGTGCTGTAAATCAACGCATAAAAATTGTAAAATGCATAGAATATGGTCATGTAAATGATTGTAATATGCTGTATGTATGGGGATTAAGAAAGAAATTACATTTCAGAAAATCGATGGATTTGCAAAGGACCTCTACCAGTGAACTTCAACACCCATGCTGGATAGTAATCGAGGTGTTCTGAAACTTTGCAGGGGTTGACATCATTGTTATCCCCTGTTCAATACTTAGAGGCAGGAATGGATAAGCTAAACTTCAACAATTCAGCACTTAAATTTTTGACAATCTTCAATAACAACAAATCGTTAGAATAGGTCATGGTAAATCTGTTTGTATTATTATGTAAATCATTTCAATACATGCGAAAAATCTTTAAAAATCCGAAAATTTTTAGAGTTTTATATCACAGATTATGAACACTTTACAAAATCCAGATAAAGAGTTATATTAACTATTAATCTGAACTTCGCAATGTACTGAATATCAGGCATAAAAAAGTGTTAAAAACATGAAGAAAAGTTGCATGAACCATTGTAATTGTTTAAATTTGAATCGATTAACAAACAAATTACAAAACAAAAAATCAATGGCCATGCAACAAAACAAAGGTACTAAAAAAATGGGCATCATAAACGAGGATGCTGAGCAAAGTGTTGATACCATTTTTCGCACCTTGACAACCATGAGAATCGCAAGGATGGGAAAGTTCTTTGACAGCATTAAGCGATGTGGGGTAAGTGTTTCCGATATTTTGATGCTTCTACTACTCATGCCATTCTTTCACCTCAAGAGTGTCCCCCTTCTGGTGAAATCCGGTATGGCGCAAGCCCAGCAGGGGATTGATTGTGGCAATAGCGTTTACTACGATTTAAAGAACAACCCGAAAATAAACTGGCGTTCTTTGCTTTATCTGGTAGTATTGCGATTCAGGAATCTTGCCGGAGAGCTTAATCCAAATTTAACAAGCAGCATTCGGGCATTTATTTTTGACGATAGCCCTTTGCCCAAAACCAGCCATAAAACCGAGCTGACCAGCAGGATACACGACCATGTTAGCGGGTCTTTTATTCTGGGGTATAAGATATTGGTTATGGGATACTGGGACGGATTGAGTTTCTATCCGCTTGATTTTTCGATACATCGCGAGAAGGGGGGGCAGGTAGACTCTGTGAAGCAAAGGCTGGAGGTTGCCAATAAACGTTTAAAATTGCAACGTCAAGTTTTAAAAGAGTCAGAGCAGGGGGTACGTGAAGCCCAACAAGTACTACAAGCAACCAGAAAGGCGAACAAGGGCAAGCGCACCCAAGCCGCACGCAAACAGATCGTGCGTGCCACTGGCAGAGTAAAGCGTGCAAAACAAAAGATGAAAGAAGCGGCATCGAGGTGCGCAGAGCATGAGAACAGGGCAACCGAGCTGCGCCAGGAGCTTAAAGAAACCAGAAAACAGTATCCGGAGTATGGTCTTACAAAGAAACAAATGGATGAGCAGTTTAAGAAGCGCCGCGAGGCCCAAACCCCTGGCGCACAAAGAGCCGAAGAGGCTGATATGAAAAAGACTACAAGTATGATGGGCATGCTTAAGCGTGCCGTAAGCCGTGGTTTTCAAGCCGACTATGTGCTCACCGACAGCTGGTTCTTCAGCCTTGAGCTGGTGAAGCTGATTGCAAGCCTTAGCAAGAAACTTGATATCAACCTTATAACCATGGCCAGAATGGGAGCAACTAAATACAAGCTAACCTCAAACGATCAGTTTTATAACGCCCAGGAGCTGCTGACAATGTATGAGCGAAAAGCTATAACGGCTCGGTCTCACAGGTCAAAATACATCAAACTACCAGTTACTTACGGAGATGTTCGGGTAAATCTGTTCTTTATAAGAATGGGGAAATGTAAGAGCTGGAAGCTTTTGATTACTACTGATCTGAAAATTAATTTCCAGAGATTGATGGATGTTTATCAAATACGATGGGCTATCGAAATATTCTTTCGCGAAAGCAAGCAATACCTCAACCTGGGCAAAAGCAAATCAACCTGCTTTGACGCACAGGTTGCCGATGCCACAATCAGCATGGTGCAATACACGGTACTCTCATTTCACCAACGAATAACCGACTACGGCTCATTTGATGGGGTTTTCCCTTCCATGTTCTCAGACACAATACTATTAAAA
>CAZBUC010000429.1:0-2254 GCA_964494965.1 uncultured Maribrevibacterium sp. | reverse complement strand
TAGACACACTGAAAGGTTATGTTACTGAAACTGGTAAGATCGTACCTAGCCGTATTACTGGCACTAAGGCTCGTTACCAGCGTCAGTTAGCGACTGCAATCAAACGCGCTCGCTATATTGCTTTACTTCCTTACACTGATAGTCATTTTAATTAATAGACTAAAGAAGCGCTGTTATGAGTAGTCTAGCTAACTGGGTAATGAAAAAACGTCTGAATGCCATAATTGGTGTGATGGCGTTTGGTCTGATCCCTATGATGTTTTGGCTAGCTGCTGCAATCTTAGGGTTGGTGGTGCTTCGTAAAGGTGTAAAAGAAGGAATACCCGTATTAGCTTGGGGTTGCCTACCAGCATTAGTGCTTTGGGCAGTTCAAGGTGATGCGACAGCGTTATTAGTGTTAGTTGATGTGATATTGTTGAGCTATTTGCTTAGGTCAACCATGTCGTGGAGTTGGGTGTTACTGGCGGGCAGCTTTTTAGCGGTCGTCAGTACCCTTATTCAACCCTTGTTAATGGGAGATGTTCTGAATATGGCGGTTGCCTTAATTCAGAAAGTCCTCACTTCGGGAGGTGTTGATGTGCCTGATAGAGACATCATCTTTAGTCAAGCAGTGATGGCGGTTTCCATTTTCCAAGTGGTGATTGCAATCGCTTCTCTGTTTTTGGCGAGAAAATGGCAAGCAGGACTCTATAACCCAGGCGGTTTACGCGCTGAGTTTCATCAATTAAGGCTGCCAATACCTTTCAGTTTGGTGTTGGGTGGTATGATTTTAGTGGGAGAAAGCCTAGTTGGTTCTTTTTCTATCTTTTCTCAAGCCGCAATACCCGCTTTAGTGTTGCCAGGGCTCGCTCTGATACACGGTATTTTAGCAAAAAAAGAAATTGGGATTGTTGGACTGATCGCATTTTATCTTGTTGGTTTTTTTGTTTTGAATATGTATTTCGTAAATGTGTTGGTGACACTTTGTGTGATTGATAGTTTTGTTGATATACGTTCAAGAATCCAAGGTAAAGCGTCCAACTCAAGTGATAGCTAATGATTAATTAGAGGTGATCGAGATGGAAGTTATTCTACTCGACAGAGTAAACAAGCTAGGCGGTATTGGTGACGTTGCAGTTGTTAAACCAGGCTATGCTCGTAACTTTTTGATTCCGAACAAAAAAGCCGTTATGGCAACAAAAGCTAACCTAGTTAGTTTTGAAGAGCGTCGTGCAGAACTAGAAGCTGCCGCTGCTGAGCAGAAAGCCATTGCTGAAGCTCGTGCAAAAACATTAGAAGGCAAAACTTTCACTATTAAGGCAAACGCTGGTGATGAAGGTAAGCTTTTCGGTTCGATTGGTACACGTGATATCGCTGATGTAATTTCAACAGAAGTTGAAGTTTCTAAAGCAGAGATCCGCCTTCCAGAAGGTACGATCCGTCACACAGGTTCTTTTGAAATCGATGTACAATTGCATTTTGAAGTAGTTGTAACAGTGACTTTGTCTGTTATTGCTGAATAATTAGTTTATATTATTCGTCGAAAAGGGTGTCTTGTTTTTGCAAGATGCCCTTTTTTTTGCGTCGTGTTACCATTTCATTTTTTTATCTACGATCGCTGTATTTTTTATTCATTGTTTCTTTCCAATTCTGTGTGGGTGTTCTACGTGCAACGAAATGATTCTGAAGTCGCTTCTATTAAGCTGCCACCGTATTCCATTGAGGCTGAACGTTCAGTAGTGGGCGGGTTAATGTTAGACCCTATGGCTTGGGAAAAGGTCTCCGAACTGGTGATCGCCGACGATTTTTATCGACCAGAGCATAAGCTGATCTTTACGGTGATTGCGCGTTTGGCAGACGAATCAGAGCCAATAGATGTAGTGACGATAGGTGAGCGTCTTGATAAGCGTGGCGATCTTGAGTCTATCGGCGGTATGGCTTACCTAATTGAAGTGGCGGAAGCGACTCCAAGTGCCTCCAATATCACTTCTTACGCTGACATAGTGCGTGAGCGTTCTATTTTGCGCCGCCTTATTTCTACAACTAATGATATTTCTGCGCGGGCTTTTCACCCGGAAGGTATGACGGCCGCTGAAGTACTTGATGAAGCTGAACGCAAGATTTTCCAGATTGCAGAAGGTGGCGAGAAGAAAGGCGGGCCGCGAATTGCCGCCGAAATTTTGAGCGCCACAGTGGATAAAATTGATGAGTTATACCATCAAGAAGGTGCGATTACTGGCTTAAGTACGGGGTTTACGGATTTAGACGCCATGAC
>CAZBUC010000428.1:0-2256 GCA_964494965.1 uncultured Maribrevibacterium sp. | reverse complement strand
ACATTTGGCCGCGTCACAACTCTATTTTGAATCACTGTCTGATACAGCCAATCTGGCGGAGGTTTATTATCATTTTTCACGCCTAAAAATGGCCCAAGATGCATACACTGACGCCGAAAACAGTATTCAACAAGCGTTACGCGTTTATCAACACCTGCAAGATGAGAAGGGGGTGGGGAAATCCCAGTTTCGCTTAGGCAACATTTTGTACCATCGAGGACACTATGAAAGCGCGGTTTCTTTGGCGGTTGACGCCATTTGCAGCCAGAAAATGGTAGGGGATATGCTTGGCTTGCTGCGCAGCCATATGCTGGCTTGTTCCGCGTATTTGCAGCTAGGCCAAATAACATTGGCCGAGGAACAGTGCCAAACGGCTGCCCACCTCATTGAACAGGTAGACGATGAAGCGGAGCACTCGATTTTTTATCATGTCTATGCCGATGTGTTGCGCAAGAAGCAAGATTTTGTCGGCGCACACCGCTATGCACACAAAGCGCTTGAGCTATCGCGGCAAATGTTGGACAGGAATAATGAGGCGAATACCTTGCTGCTGTTGGCGGGTAACGAGGTGAACTGGAACGATGCGGAACCACAGCGAAGGCTGGTAAATGAAGGGTTACGTTATTGTGAAGAAGGTTTAGCCATTTGCCAGGCAATTGGGTACGTGTTGGGACGGGCGTTTTTTTTGTTGATGAACGGCCGTTTGCTGACCCAAAATCAGGAAACGGAAGCTGCCTGCGCCGCCTGGCTGCAAGGTTTGAAGCTAGCCCAAACCTTGCAGCACCAATGGTTACAGCAGCGTTTGCAACACCTTATAGATGATCTCAATCGCCAGTAGGTCTTCCTTCAGGCCCACGCACACCCCAGCCATTGGCCTCCAAAAGTGGTTTCCAATCTCCAATTTTAATTGGAAAGTTTGTCAGCCCCTCTTTTTTTGAATTATGTAGGTCAGTATAGTTTTCTACGGCCAAAGAAACTTTAACCCCATTTTTTTCCATGCGCTTTATTTCCATGCGCTTTTTTTCTGTGCGCAATGAGAAAGCCTTATACAAAGTGTCAATATTTAGCTGAACAGCTTCGGGCTTGGGGTCAGAATCAGAGGAATCATTTTCTCCCGAGAATTCTTTAATTGAGTCCTTTAACTCTGAAGAATTTATTTCTATTGTGATCGCCTCAAGTTCTCTTCTAAACTGCCCAACTCCTATCGAATGCCAGGAATGGATGCTACTAAATTCAAGCAGTTCTGCGACAATCTGTATGATTAGTTTAATTAAAACCTCATGAATAACTTCATGTTCAGATGATGTCGGTTCTTTTATTAAAGAGCTGAGAGAACTAGGAATTAGTTTTAAGTAACCATGTGATAATATAAAGGAGATGGTACTGGCCTCGTTGAGTTTAGTCTGTATATGCTCAATTGTTTTTATGTAAATCCATAACCGTAATGCGTCAATTGGGTAAGTCCCGTCATCCAAAAAAGCGTGATGGGGATGATTATCAGCAACCATGCTTAGGGCTGTTGCTACTACACCTGGTTCACGGCTGGTAAACAGCCCAAAAACGTCGCAAAACAGCTCTTCTGACCAGCTTAAAACCAATTTCAATGCTTCTTCACTCGAAGATGGAGTTTCTTCCAATTTGCTTTCAATGTACTGTTTGAGAGACTGATTTCCCATTTTGGCCATATGATATACATAATGACCTAACTCATGAGGCAGCAGGAGAAGATCCCGATAATCATCTTTTGCAGTCGCTGTGAAGGGAATCCCAATCAGGGCAATGTTGGTGTAAGGGCAAATGTTTATTTTGGTGGCGTGATCAAAGTAGGTAATGACCAACGCATTATCTTCTAAGCCCCTTTTGTCATTCTCCTTCATCACAAACCGGTCTAAAATTTCAGTTCCCCACTTATCGGCTAACATAAGCGTACTTTTTTGCCTGTCGGACCCATACATCCGCTGGTAACAAGCACGCTGGATGGATTCGAAATCCATAGAAATTTGGTCAATAATCATGCGCAATACATAGTTTGGTGGGTGTTCTGGGTTAACTTCTAGGGGGGACTTGGTGATATCGCTGCTGAAATCGTTAAACCATTTTTGCCGAGCAAAACAACATTCTTTGTTTGCCTTCAAAAGGGGATTTTTCCCTTCTTCCATCTTGCCACCAAGCCCAAGAAAAAAATAAAAAAAGTGATTTCTTCCAAAGGATTGCAGCGCTTTTAATATAGATCGGAAATGGGAATGGTCTCCTTTC
>CAZBUC010000427.1:0-2257 GCA_964494965.1 uncultured Maribrevibacterium sp. | reverse complement strand
TGCCGAGGTTGCCGCTGGAGCCAATAGCATCTCGGAATGGGCCGTAATACGCCGATGCGTATTTGGCAGCGTACGCCATGATTAAGGTATTGATAAAGCCTTCTGCTTCGAGTCCAGCGCGGATTTCCCCTATGCGACCATCCATCATATCGGACGGTGCCACAATGTCGGCTCCCGCTTGGGCATGGGATAACGCTTGTTTCACTAAGGTATCGACGGTGATGTCGTTCAGTACGTACCCAGAGTCGTCAATAATGCCATCTTGCCCGTGAGTGGTGTAAGGGTCTAGGGCGATGTCGGTGAGCACACCCAGTTCAGGGAAGGCGTCTTTTAAAGCTCGAACGGCTCGCTGCACTAGGCCGTCGGGGTTGTATGCCTCTTCCGCCAACAAGGATTTTTTATCGCTGTTGATAACTGGAAACAAAGCCAGCGTTGGAATGCCGAGTTCGACTAATTCTTTCGCTTCTTCTAGTAACAAGTCGATAGAAACGCGCTCAATGTTTGGCATTGAAGGAATGGCTTCGCGTACGTTTTCCCCTTCAATGACAAACATAGGGTAAATTAAATCGTCAGCGCTGAGGCGATGCTCGCGCATTAGGCGGCGAGAAAAATCATGTTTACGCATGCGGCGCATACGAGTGTATGGAAATGTCATCCAATATCGCTCCTGTTCGCAGTGTGAGAATGTACTCGAGTATTATGACAATATTAAGTCAGTGCTGGTGCAAAAGCCTTGTGCTAAGGCAAAACTTTACGCTTTACTCGCATTATGCTCGGTATTTTTTATCGGTATTTTTACTCTAGCAGGGCTTCGGCCGCTTCTAGCTCTTCTTGTGCTTCAAACCAAGCTTCTTCGCTGTCTTCTCGCATTTTTTTCCATTTTGCTTCATCGCTTAGTAATTTCTGCAGAGTGTCTTTTTTGGCTGCTTCATACAGACTGGCATCGGCCATGGCGTCTGAAATCTGATCAAGGTGTTCCTGTGCCGTTTGCACGGCTTTTTCAAGTTTCTCTATTTGCTTGCGCAAAGGACGCAGTTTTTCACGCATTTCAGCGGCTTTGCGGCGTTCTTCTTTGCGGTCAATTTTATCTAGTTTATCTGCGCCTAATTCGGTTTTTTCCATTTGCGCAGCATTGGCTTGTCGGGCTTGTAGCCATGCGTGGTAAGCCGGCAAATCCCCGTCGAAGGCTTGAATTTGGTGATCGGCCACAAGATAAAATTCGTCTACTGTGCTGTTGAGCAAATGCCTGTCGTGGGATACCAGTAAGACGGCGCCTGGGAAGGCTTGCAGCGCTTCGGTTAGCGCTTGTCGCATATCGATGTCCAAATGGTTCGTCGGTTCATCCAAGACCAATAAATTGGGTTTTGTCCAGGAAATAAGAGACAGTGCTAAACGGGCTTTTTCTCCACCTGAAAAGCCTTTTACTGGACGCAGTGCATCGTCGCCGACAAAGCCAAAACCGCCCAGATAACGACGAATATCGCTTTCAAGCACCTTTGGTGTGAGTCGTTGAATGTGAAGTAATGGCGACGCTTCTAGGTCGAGTGCGCTCAATTGATGTTGTGAAAAATAACCAATTTTTAGGTTTTCTCCAGTGATCCTATCACCGGCAAGAATAGCGATTTCACCCACAATGGATTTAATCAGTGTGGACTTACCCGCGCCATTTGGGCCTAATAAGCCGATACGTTGTCCATCTCTAAGGGCAAAATTGGTATTGCCAAGCTGGATGGTCTTTATTCCCGCGTCTGAGGTATAGCCTAAGTCAGCCTGAGATAAGTTAATCAATAGCTGAGACGTTTTCTCCGCCACAGGTATGGTAAATTCAAATTGAGAATCAATGTGGGCGGGTCCGATAAGCTCCATTTTTTCAAGCATTTTTAGACGACTTTGTGCTTGCTTGGCTTTATCCGCTTTATAACGAAAGCGATCCACATACTGTTGTAAATGAGCGCGCTTTTCTTGTTGTTTCTCGAAGTTCGCCTGTTGTTGGGCGAGGTGTTCAGCACGCTGGCGCTCGTAGTCTGAGTAGTTACCCTTGTACAGTACCAGTTGCTTTTGATAAAGATGAACAATGTGACTGCAAATGCCATCCAAAAAGTCACGGTCATGGGAAATCAATAACAAGGTGCCAGGATACTGGCGCAACCAGTTTTCTAACCACATGACGGCGTCTAGGTCTAAGTGGTTGGTCGGCTCGTCGAGCAATAGCACGTCAGAAGGACACATCAAGGCCTTGGCAAGATTGAGACGAATT
>CAZBUC010000426.1:1789-2260 GCA_964494965.1 uncultured Maribrevibacterium sp. | reverse complement strand
GAAGTGGGTTCTGGCTTCAAGTTCACCTCTTCTGTTGTGGGCGGTAACGTACCAAAAGAGTTTTTCCCTGCACTAGAGAAAGGCTTCAAGTCTATGATGGATCAAGGTGTTCTAGCAGGCTTCCCTGTACTAGACGTTGAAGTAGAATTGTTTGACGGTGGCTTCCACGCGGTTGACTCCTCTGCGATTGCCTTCGAAATCGCTGCTAAAGGCGCTTTCCGTCAGTCAATTCCAAAAGCGGGCCCACAGCTAATCGAACCAATCATGAAAGTGGATGTGTTCACTCCTGATGATCACGTTGGTGATGTTATCGGTGACTTGAACCGTCGTCGCGGCATGATCAAAGACCAAGAGAAAGGTTTGACTGGTGTTCGCATCAAGGCAGATGTTCCTCTATCTGAAATGTTTGGTTACATCAGTACTCTACGTACAATGACTTCTGGTCGTGGTCAGTTCTCTATGGAGTTCTCA
>CAZBUC010000426.1:0-1779 GCA_964494965.1 uncultured Maribrevibacterium sp. | reverse complement strand
ATGTCCTTCTAACGTAGCTGAAACTGTTATTGCTGCCGTGAAAGAAAAGAAAGAAAGAGAAAAGAAATAATTTTTAGATCTCTTTTAGTCTAATAAAAACCCGATGCAACTCGCATCGGGTTTTTTGTTTTCTGAGACTTCAGTAAACACCATTTCAAAAAAAAGCGCAGAAGCGCTTTTTTAATTTAAAAACCACATCAGTCAAGGTGTTAAAACGGTACTGGATACTCTTTAAAGACGGCCATAATGTCTTTAAGCGCCTCTTCGGATAACACAAAGTCAAAAGCAGCCATATCCTCTTTCAACTGACTCAGAGAGGTTGCTCCGATAATAGTAGAACTAACACCATCGACTTGGTCGCACCACGCCAAAGCCAATTGAGCTGGCGTAACACCATGTTTTCTAGCCACTTCAAGGTAAGCTGTGACAGCTTTTTCGACATGTGGAGTATCACGAAAAATACCGTTGCGTTGTGCATAGCTCCAGCGACTTCCTTCAGGCCGAGCCCCACCAAGATATTTTCCTGTTAACGCTCCTGCAGCAAGTGCAGACCAAGGCAAATAAGCCACATCCTCATGCACACAATTCTCAATCAAATAAGGCCAATCTTTTGCATGCAATAAGCTGAATTCATTTTGAATAGAAGCAACCCGTGGCAAACCATGCTGGTCGCTTAAACGAATGTACTCGTTAATCCCCCAAGTCGTATCGTCCGATAAACCAAAATGACGAATCTTACCTGCTTTCACACACTTATCTATGCCCTGCAAAATATCCAGCATTTGTGCAGACTGAGCCTTGCGATCAAGGTCGGTAAAAGAAATGTCGCCAGGAAAATGCTTAGCAAAATGAGGGGTCGATCGATTCGGCCAGTGCAACTGATAAAGGTCGATATAATCTGTTTTTAAGCGCTTTAAAGAAGCCTCAACAGAGGAAACAATGGACTCCCCCGTTATCGGGCCACCCTTTCGAATATAGCTAAGACCAGGCCCTGCTATCTTAGTAGCCAGCACAAACTCCTGACGACGTGAAGGATGACGAGACAACCAATCTCCTATAATGGTTTCTGTCTTACCATAGGATTCAGCATTAGGTGGGATAGAGTACATTTCTGCCGTATCCATAAAATTCACACCGTTTGCCAAAGCGTATTCTATTTGCACATCTGCGTCGGCCTGCGTATTTTGTGTACCCCACGTCATCGTTCCCAAACAAACACGAGAAACCTTTAGTCCAGTTCGGCCTAGTGGAACATATTTCATAACATCAATCCTTCTGTACAATTCAAGACTACAATGAAAACAGCAATCGCTGATTTCTCTATAATACACTAAGTAACTTGATTGCCTATTTTTCGATATTACTCTTCCGTCAGCAAATCTTCATATCGTTGGTCTGTAAGTGTTTTAAGAAACGCCACAATCGCATCGACTCGCTGGTCCGATAAAGCAGGCGCCTTTTGCAAACTGGCAAAATCGATATTGTCCGCCACCTCTGGCTCAGCCCAAGGCTGTCCTGTTTCAGGATTAATACGGCGAGTTGGGTTGTTATATTTGTCATAAAAAAGCACAACCGTACGCAGTTCAGAGAAAACACCATTATGCATATAGGGCCCTGTAACCGCCACATTACGCAAAGAAGGAACTTTGAACTTACCTGCCTGCATCGGATCATTCACGGATGGGTTATCCAATAAACCGAGATCTTTTTTATAGCCGTCATAAGCCACCAGAGCAGGATTAGCCGGCACACCAATATTACTGTATTCGTAATTAGTGA
>CAZBUC010000425.1:289-2261 GCA_964494965.1 uncultured Maribrevibacterium sp. | reverse complement strand
ACAAAGAAAACCAAAACGCCCACTAGAATGGTCAGCAGCTGTTGTTGACGCCAAATGCCGACAACGAAAGCCGCGAGCGCACCCAGTAACCAAGGATTAGTCAGTGAGATATCAATGTGCTGGTTTGGCATCAAGGTCATAGGGGTAATAATGGCCGTCAAAACCGCTACGGGAACAAACTTCAATGCCTTTTCGATAAAAGCAGGCATCACAACTTTATCCGCCCGGGCGAACAGCACAAATCGCACACCAAAAGTGACGAAAAACATACCAAAAAGAATGAAAAAACCTTGCCACAACGTCATTTTTTTACCTCCTGTACCCTGCCGGCAGATGAGAGCGTGTTATTAGAAGAGTCTGCCACATAACCCATCACCACGCCGATGATCGCAGAAACCAGCAGTCCCAGATTATTTGGCAAGCCAGATAAAATGACCGACGACACACCTGCGCTTAATAGACACAACCAAAATGCTCTGCGTTTTAAATAAGGCGTAATGATGCCAATAAAGGTTGCCACCATAGCAAACTCAAGCCCCCATTCGCTCATTCCAGGAATCAACTCTCCCGACAACACGCCTAAAATGGTGGTCACATTCCACATCATATAAAAGGAGAGAAACGAACCTAGGTAAACTTTATGTCCATTTTTTTCATCCGCAGAACCCACTTCATACATGGGACGAACCGCAGCATAGGTCTCATCAGTGAGACCAAAACCCATCACGATGCGCATGGGCATTGGTAAATGCCTTCCAAATTTAACCAAATCTGCGGCGTATAAAAGATGACGAAGATTGACAATAAAAGTGGTCGACACAATAACCCAGATAGGCGCATGCAGCGCAATCAAGCCAAGCGCGACAAATTGTGCGGAGCCGGCAAAAACAAACGCTGACATCGCGACGGCAAACCATGGACTCAAGCCATAACTCGATGCTAACGAACCAAACAGCAAACCAAAAGGAATGCCGCCAATAATCATAGGTATAGAGGCGACGGCACCGCGCCGCATATGTTGCATTGTATTCATAAAGGGTCTCGATTCGTTTGCATTATTAATGATTTTTCCATGTAGACATCCGCTCTTGCATACAAAGAAGGATAAGGAAATGACTTTTCAACGAAGCCATTCTTATCATAAAGACGTCTTGCCAATTTCAGACACGATGCTGTTTCTAGCGACAACAGAGAAAAACCGCTGTGGGAAGCAAAGTCGATCGCCGTGGACAGCAAGCGTTGAGCAATCCCTTTTCCTTGAGCGTGCTCAGCCACTGACAATTTAAATACTTCTCCTCTTTTATGATCCAAAGGATTGTTTTCAAAAGGTGCAAAAGCGATGGTGCCAACGACAGAATCGACCGACTGCGTTTTGCGAATGGCCACCCAAATCACACCGCCTTTTTCAATGACTTCTTGTTGCGGATTACTCAACACAATCCGGTCTTTCTCGGCAATGTGTTCTGGGAAATAACGTTCAAGCCAAGCCATATTGAGATCATAAAACGCTTTATGATGCTGACTTTCTAGTAAAACAATATCAATAGGCTCTAAGCGGTCTAGCACTTTATCCGCTAAGCTTCCACTTAACACCTGCGATTCCAAGTAAGACAGGCCATTCATAAAATTATCACTGGAAAAAGCCGTCATTTTTTCAAGGATGATTTTCATTTCTTGTAAGACAGGCGCCACACTCTGCATGACACTCAAACCAAACTCAGAAAGGCGCAGGGAAGATCTTCGCTGATCTTGCTCATCCACTGTTTTCTCCAACAGCGTTTCTTTGATCATCTTAGTAGTTTGCTTGCTCACCGCTGGGTGACTTAGATGCAAGCGATCCGCAATTTCCATAACGGATAAGCTGCCCGTTTGCTGGAGCAACCTCAGGATAGGGAAATAGGTTGCTGAAATGGGTATATCACACTGGGAATAAATCTCCTGTACTTGAGCAAATAAATGATCACTTAACCGC
>CAZBUC010000425.1:0-279 GCA_964494965.1 uncultured Maribrevibacterium sp. | reverse complement strand
AGTCGACTACCAAGCGTCAACACTCCAAACTGTTCCATCGATTTCCAACCCACTCATTTAATCAATAAAAAGCCAACAAAAAATAGGTAACCAGTTACGCAAATAAAAATATCGCAAAGTTTGAGCCATTACAAGCGTCGTTTCCACTTAGATTTCTAGTTTGAGTGATTGGCTGTCTGTTATACTCCGCGCTTTATCAACCCTCGCCTGATTGTGGCTATTTTTGCCGTAACAAATAAGGCTCATTTTTGAGGAACCAAAAGATGTCTGAAAAAGCCG
>CAZBUC010000424.1:0-2266 GCA_964494965.1 uncultured Maribrevibacterium sp. | reverse complement strand
CGTCGCCAAAGGGTTCCACCGCATCGTAAGCCGTTTGATGCCAATGGATACAGTCTTGATCAAAACCGTAATAGGGTGTCAGATCAAAGCCACCACCAAACCACCAAACAGGCGCCATATCGTCTTTATAAACAACAAACAAACGCACGTTAGCATGGGACGTTGGGGCAAAAGGATTGTTGGGATGAATAACAAGCGACACGCCCATGGCTTCAAATCGGCCACCCGCCAATTCAGGGCGATCCACGGTGGCTGACGGCGGCAAATTATCTCCCATCACATGGGAGAAGTTCACGCCGCCTTTTTCTATTACCTCGCCGCCCGCAATAACACGAGTCCGTCCACCACCGCCATTCGGCCTATCCCAAGCGTCTTCTTTGAAACGAATCTCGGGTTCCATGGTTTCTAATGACGCGCAAATGTTATCTTGCAGAGACAATAAATAGTCTTTAACCGCTTCGACATTACCGTAGCAGGTGAGCTGACTGACATGAAATGCTCCATCGAGTCTTATCTTAAAGGAAGAAAGTGGCTTAGTTAATAAAGACGAGAGCCATCTGGGCGCGTCCGTAGGATATTCAAAATCCACATGTACTGCTCTGGACAAGACCCTATCATGTCTTCTAATGCTTTATTCATCACAATTGCGTCTTGTGTTTCGTCACCGGTTGGGAAGTTCTCAAGAGCAGGAAATATATGCAATTCATATTTTCCCGATTGGGCATTGTAAGCCTGAAACATAGGAACCACTTTCGCATTCGTTAGCTTGGTTAGTTTGCCCAAGCCTTTCAGTGTTGCTTTTTCTGCATCAAAAAAGGGAACAAAAACCGACTGCTGAGCCCCATGATCCTCATCGGGTAAGTAATACCCTAAGCAACCTTCTTTTACCGATTTTAGAAACGGCTTAATACTCGCATCACGAGGGTATACAATGCCTCGACCGTACTGCGTACGCTGCTTATGCATCAACCAATCAAACACCGGGTTTCTCTGTGGACGCATAATCGTCGTAATAGTGACACCACGAGATGCCAACATAGAACCGGTATAATCAATCGACCAGCAATGGGGCGTCAAAGAGATGATATTCTCCCCCTTTTCAATAAGCGGAAAGAGGTGCTCCCCACCAAACACGGCATCACGGCTTTTTTTGTATTTCTCACTACGAACCAGCAATTCACCATACGCTAAGCAAAACTGAAGACCGACTTCTATACTGCTCAGCAAAATAGCCTCGCGCTCTTCAGGCGTCTTTTCAGAAAAACATTGCGCTAAATTTAAACGAGCACGCTTGAGCGAACTGGCTTTTCTTTTGATGACCAACTTAGCTAGTTTACAAGCGAATTTATCGCGTAGACGAAAAGGTACAAAAGCCAATAAAAAAGACAAAAAAACAATGCACCACGTCCCCCAAAAACGAGGATGGAAAAAACGCCATTCAAAAGTAGGGTTGTGCAAATGCTTATCAGGTGTACTCATGTAAATGTGAGCCTATGTCGTACAGTAAGTGAAGGGCACCATCTTACATCAATCAAACAAGGCCACAAAATGATATGTCCGGTGAGAAGAGCCTCTATCGAGAAAACATCATTGCCTATAATGTTTGAGCATTATCAAACATTGAATTGATAGCTTCTCATTTTTCAAACTGTGGCCATTGCCTACTATCGAATGATATTCAAAGTGCGGTGCTATGTGGCTTACTTTCTATCCATTTTCCGCAGCCTAGTCTGGAGTGTTTTATGACAGCAATACTATCTCAGCCTTCTTTACTGAAACGTCACTCATACATTGGTGGCGAGTGGGTCGCGGCCAAGTCTGGTAAGACGTTCGCGATAACCAACCCAGCCAATGGTGAACACATTATTGATGTGGCCGATTTGGGCGCAGAAGAGACAACGCTGGCCGTTGAGGCAGCTGAAAAAGCCCAGAAAGAATGGCAAGGCCGTACCGCGAAAGAGCGTGCGCTGATATTGCGTCGTTGGAATCAGTTGATTCTGGACAATCAAGACGACTTAGCGACCTTGATGACCTTAGAGCAAGGTAAGCCTTTTGCCGAAGCCAAGGGCGAAGTGGCTTACGGTGCGTCTTTTATTGATTGGTTTGCGGACGAAGCGCGTCGTTTGAATGGCGATGTCATCCCAACGTTCGCCAAAGACAAGCGCGTATTGACCATTAAACAGCCGATTGGCGTAGTGGCGGCGATTACGCCTTGGAATTTTCCGATTGCGATGATCACTCGTAAAGCGGGCCCTGCACTGGCGGC
>CAZBUC010000423.1:0-2269 GCA_964494965.1 uncultured Maribrevibacterium sp. | reverse complement strand
TTTGGCAGCCCAGCATGAATGGCCGTTTGGCGAGCTGGGTTTTGACCGCATCCTGCAGCCAGTACTTGACCTAAAATCACTTCATCAATGTGATCTTTCAAAATAGGTTGTTTGGCTAATAGGCCAGACAAGAGTTGCGTGCCTAATTGCACCGCACTCAATGCAGATAAAGCGCCATTAAAAGCACCGATGGGAGTTCTTGCAGCAGCAACGATAACGGCTTTCATAACTGGGTTCCTATATTTGTTGTTTTTTTAAATGTTAGTTTTTCTATATTTTTAAAGATGGTCGCTTGTTTCTAGGCAAAGACCATTTCCGGTACGTGATCCGGCACGATGAGTTTGCCTTGGGTTTTTTCGATAATTTCTTCCACTGAAACACCCGGTGCTCTTTCTTTCAACACAAAAGCGCCGCCTTCGATTTCCAGCCAAGCCAAATCGGTCAGGACTTTTTTAATGCAGCCCTTACCAGTAAGAGGCAAAGAGCAATTAGACAAGAGTTTGGATTCGCCATCTTTGGAAGCATGTGTCATGGTGACAATAATATTCTCAGCACCCGCGACTAAATCCATCGCGCCGCCCATGCCTTTGATCAGCTTGTTAGGAATCATCCACGAGGCAATATTGCCGTTCACATCCACTTCAAACGCACCCAAAACGGTTAAATCCACATGGCCACCACGGATCATGGCAAAGGATTCAGCAGAGGAAAAAATCGACGCGCCTTTTACTGTGGTAACGGTTTGTTTGCCCGCATTGATCATGTCCGCATCAATGGTGTCTTCGGTGGGAAACTCGCCCATGCCAAGCAAACCATTTTCCGATTGCAGCATGACGTCCATATTTTTCGGCACGTAATTAGCAACCAAGGTCGGAATACCAATACCCAGGTTCACATAAAAACCGTCTTGTAATTCTTGGGCGACACGTTGCGCCATTTGTTCTCTTGTCAGTGACATATCAAAGCCTCGTTTCTTATTCTGCGGTTTTAAGGGTTCTTTTTTCGATGCGTTTTTCAAAAGTACCCAACACAACTCGATCCACATAAATGCCCGGTGTATGGATATGAGCAGGATCGAGCTCGCCCACTTCGACAATTTCTTCCACTTCTACAACAGTGATTTTGCCAGCGGTCGCGGCGAGAGGGTTAAAGTTTTGCGCGGTATGGCGGTAAATGACGTTACCGTAACGGTCGGCTTTCCAGCCTTTCACGATGGCAAAATCACCAACGATGGCTTCTTCCAACAGGTATTCACGGCCGTTAAATTCTTTGGTTTCTTTGCTTTCTGCGACCGGTGTGCCGACGCCAGTGGCCGTATAAAAAGCCGGAATACCCGCACCACCAGCGCGCATCTTTTCCGCCAGAGTACCTTGAGGTGTGAGTTCGACTTCCAGCTCACCGTTTAATAATTGCTTTTCGAACAAGGCGTTCTCGCCCACATAAGACGACACCATTTTACGGATTTGCCTGTCTTCCAGCAGAATGCCCAAACCAAACCCATCAACACCGCAATTGTTCGACACGACAGTTAAGCCTTTGGTGCCTTTGCGTTTGATCTCAGCAATTAGATTTTCAGGAATGCCACACAGGCCAAAACCGCCTGCCAGCACCGTCATGCCGTCTTCTAATCCAACCATGGCGTCTTCAAAAGAAGCGACGACTTTGTCAAAACCAGCCATTCTTGTTCTCCTATCTTGTTATTTTTAAATAATGGATTAATGACATCCAGTTTGACCTATGGCGATAATTTAATTAAATTTGTTCTTTCTATTTATTAATAACTTTTACTAATGAATGAGCATCCATGAATATTAAGCAAGTTCGCGCCTTTTTGGCGGTCGCCCAGTCTATGAGCTTTGCCAGTGCGGCGACCCAGTTGCATCTTTCACAGCCTGCGTTGAGCTTATCGATTAAGAGTCTGGAAGATAATTTAGGTGGGAAGTTACTGACTCGAACCACGCGGCACATCGCATTAACCCCCGAGGGAGAAGCCTTGGTGCCCATCGCTCGGCGATTACTGGCCCAGTGGGAAAATGCCGAAGACGAAATGAAGCAACGCTTTGCGTTGCAATTGGGCAAAATCGCCATTGCCTCCATGCCCTCTTTTGCGGCGTCTTTATTGCCAAAAGCGATTCGTAACTATCATGTGTCCTATCCAAATATTCAGGTTGCCATTCACGATGTGCTATCGGATGTAGTGGTGGAAATGGTGCGCAATAATCAGGTGGAATTGGGCATTTCTTTTGAGCCAACGAATGTGTTAGAGCTA
>CAZBUC010000422.1:0-2274 GCA_964494965.1 uncultured Maribrevibacterium sp. | reverse complement strand
TCGAAAGTTAAAAACGAATTGTCTCATGAGAAAGACTTATTCGCATCTTCCCTAGGGAAGGCATTACACCTCTTTATCGTGTTTTTTGCTTCACTCTCATTCATGCCGTATTAGTTACTCAGTATCTCTATTGCGCTGTAGTGCATAACGCTTCTTCTGTAATTTAGTAGAAATTACTTTATGTAATTAAAGTTTTAGTTGGTTATTTAAAATTTTTGAGGTTGATGATGAAGAAGTTTATAGCTGTTTGTGCAGCAACTGGTTTATTAGTTGGTTGTGGAACAATGAATAATGCATTGGTCGAAAAAACAAAATCGATTGAGTATTATCGGATTTTTGATATCAAAACTAACGCTGATCGTTTTACCGTCGCAGAAGCTGCAAGTAATGGGCTGGGTAGAAATGTTAATGATGCCCGAGAAGCGAGACCTATCCCAACCTCTGCGGAGTTACCTGAGCAGCCTGGGCGTTTTACTTTAGTAGAGCCGTTCAAAGGCTCTGGTTTCGCAGCTTTAGTATCTTCGGGAGGACAGCTTGGCATGAAAGTGGCTACTTGTGATGGTGCCGCTTGGACTGCAAAAGCTAATCGATCCATTGCTGGTCAATCAGAGCTTAATATCACAGCTTGCTTGTTCCAATACAAAAAAGGCTATCATTTAGACCTTTATGCTACTTTTAGTAAAAAAGAAGGTGGTCTAATGGAATTGAGTCGTAAAATGTCCAGTGCTATGGTTGGAACACCAGAGGAATGGACTGAAAAGACATTTTTAGATATCGTAAGGCAAATTCGTAAAGAAACAGGCGCGGATATTAACTACCTTGAGGGTTATCCTCAACTTAAAGGGACACCTTGGCTAGATAATGGAGAGACATTAGCGTCTAGTAATTAATTCTCTTTTAAAAATTTTATAAAAGTTCACACGGAACACTCGTGTGAACTTTTTTTTGATTTATGCTAATGGGTCTTGATTGCCTCGCCCTTTGTAGGCTTCAAGCTTGGTTGCAACAAAAGTGATAGGGTTAACCACTTTGATCGAGAGTTTTTCGTCTAAGGTATAATCGATAGCAGATTCCATTGCGTATTTGTACCAACGATTACTAAAGCCAAGAATTGCCTCATTGTCAGGCATAATATCTACTCGTAGATCACCTAGCTTCATTGCACAAATAGGCCAATCTTCCTCCGTGAGAGGTGTTTCTTTGAAACCTTTTGATTGTAGTTGTGCTTTTAATCGGTTGTATTCGATATAGCCCATTACGCTAACAATCAGATCGACATCTTCGGTATGTCTTACCTGTTCGACCGTATATTCATCTGTGATTAGCAAGGCTGTTGTGCAGCCGCCGACAAAGGTTACCGTTCCCCTTAACTCATCTAATGCTAAGGCGACTTGCTTTAGCATTTCTTTTTGGACGTCTCTTGCGCTCATTGTTTACTCCAAAAATGATTTTAGCTTGTCCTTTGCTATGTTGGTTTCGCGCGCATTGCCTAATCGTATGGAATCGATTAAAGCGAGCATGGCGTACATGTCAGGGTCTTTTCTTATTGCTAGTGTCGCCGATTTAAATAAGGGTTCAACAGCTTGTCCTTTATTTGTGCCTCTTGCATCTGGCCACACAGGAATGAGCTCCCCTGAACTTAGAATATCGTTTTCTAAGATTGGCGCGGCGAACGATGTTCCTATACCTCTAGTTACTTCGCCTAGCTTGGCAGGAAAGACATATTTAATACCTGAAATAATAAACTCAAATAGGGCTTTTTTGTTGGCCCTTGGCACGCCAAATTGTCGATCTTTTTTAGCTAAGCCAATGTCTATGCAGCGTCTTAGTGATTCGCTGATCTGAGTTTTGCTTATGCCTGTTTCTGCTTCAAGGTTACGAGTAGTGTAGGCATAATCACGGAATTCACTGGATACTGTTGGGAAGAGTAACGGTTGACCAATGTCATCGCTATGGCTTTCCCAGTCTCGCCAATCGTGAGGCCATGTGAATATACCTCTGTCTTGAGAAGACGAGTTCTCTTTCTGTTCGAGAGAAATCAGTTTTAATAGCAAACCTATATCTTGACTTTTCATAGTATTATAAAACCTCTTGTCCTGTGTCTCGGGACGCAGGACAAGCTTTGTATATATTAATGTATATTGCAATAAGTTTTTATTGTGAAATTGGGGTCAATATAGTCGCTCATCCAGCTGACTACAAATGGTCGAGTTATCGCTTTCATGCCCAGGAGTCACTGGATCTACAAAGTGAGCTTTGGCAACCGCATGAACT
>CAZBUC010000421.1:1315-2278 GCA_964494965.1 uncultured Maribrevibacterium sp. | reverse complement strand
GTCGTTGTCCGTGTCAGTGGAGGCGTATAGTACAGTCTTTATTTTTTAGCGCAAGCACTATTTTTATTTTTTTCTAATAAAGTTCTTATACAGTGGTAAAGCCGCAATTTTAATGGCCAACAGAGGGACTAATGGTGTGGAAAAGTAGACCGCCAATGAGATATCGTCTTTAACTTGCCACCATAGATGCGCCATCACGGCAATTGCAGCAAGGTACATTAAGCGATGAAGTGGCTTCCACTTCTTCCCTAGCCTTCGCATCATTGATTTAGTACTTGTTGTAGCCAAAACCAACATAATAATTAACGCTAAGCTACCCACATAGATATACGGCTTCTCAACTAGATCAGAACTTATCCAAGTCCAACTCAAACCAGCAAATAATACTAAGTAGATTACAAAATGAAGTAAAGCATAAAAAAAGGCGGTCAAGCCAATGAAGCGACGATAGCGATTGATAAACCTAAACACCTCTATTTTACCAACCAATGTCATAGCCATGACCGCGACAACAAAAACGGACGCCCAAATACCGCTCAATCTCATCAACAACTTACCAGGATCGGGGAAGTACTGCCCCAACAATAAGGAGATAAACATCCACAAAAACGGTAAGGCAAACAAAACCAGAATAAACGGCTTCTCTCTTCTATCCCAAAACCTTGCCATATTAATAAAACCTTTTCAGGTCCATACCTGCATACAATGACCCAACTTCTTCTTCGT
Source organism: uncultured Maribrevibacterium sp. (assembly GCA_964494965.1). Lineage (GTDB taxonomy): Bacteria > Pseudomonadota > Gammaproteobacteria > Pseudomonadales > Marinomonadaceae > Marinomonas. The sequence continues at coordinate 1,552 of CAZBUC010000421.1, read as the reverse complement.
AGCCATTAAACATCTTTGTTTCAATGACATTAGGAAAGAGAACACCACCAGGTAAACGTCGCTCTTGTTTTTGCGACCAACGAGGATGGTCAACATCAGGGTTAACATTTGCATAAAAACCGTATTCTTGCGGTGCCAACATACTCCATGTAGTTTTAGGCATGGTTTCTACAAAACGGATAGTAACAATCGACTTGATACTTTTGAAACCATACTTCCAAGGGAGAACCAGACGCA
>CAZBUC010000421.1:0-1305 GCA_964494965.1 uncultured Maribrevibacterium sp. | reverse complement strand
GGTTTGGTAAAATACTGCCGTACATGCCAACAGCCAAAAAAGCGAGTGGGTTCATTGCCTCATCAATACGCAAGGCTTCACGATATGGCCAATCTATTCCACCCCCTTTTTGACCTGGCATTTGCTTTGGATCATACAAGGTTTCAAAATACACATACTTTGCGTTTGAATTAGGCTCAAAACGTTTCAGGATAGTCGCCAAAGGTACACCAACCCAAGGAATGACCATTGACCAAGCCTCAACACACCTAAGTCGGTAGATGCGCTCTTCAAGCAAGGACTCTTTTATAATATCGTCTAAATCAAAAACACCTGTTTTTCCCGCCTCACCTTCTACCGAAATAGTCCATGGCGTCGTTTTGAAGCGCGATGATTTGTCTTTAGGGTCACTCTTGCCATAACCAAACTCATAGAAATTATTGTAAGAAGAAGCCACATCGAAGGGAGAGACCTTCTCTTCTTTTCCATAAGGGGTTTCTATGATGTTTTTAAATGATGCCGCAAGATTATTGGAGGGAGATAAAGGGTTACCTTGCTGTAGAGCCGCTGACACTTGACCAATCCCCCCCACGCCCAAAGCAACGCTGCCAGTCACTTTCATGAATTGACGACGATTGAGGTAAATGGAACGGTCTGTAATTTCGGATTCTGTGCAGTCGGACGATTTTTTATTACGAATTAGCATAACGCATCCTCTTTTTCTGATACTGTAAGTGACAAGAGGATGCGTTGCTAGTTCAACAAACAACGTGCAAATACTATTGATGTATTAGCGCAACTGTTTAAAAACAGTACCTAATGGTCCCCATAGTCCGTAAAGACAAAACACTGTCATCAACACAAAGGCGGGCTCTAATGCCACATAGACCAGAGCCAAAACCGCAATCAATAAGACAACAAAAGACACTTTTCCTTTTAAATCCAGATCCTTAAAGCTTCGATACTTAACATTGCTCACCATCAATAGACCGATAATTGGCATTAATAAAGCCATTAATGTAGCCAGACTTTCGCCCGACACACCCTTATCGCTCGCAACCCAAATAATACCTGCCACTATCGCTGCCGCCGCTGGACTTGGCAACCCAGTGAAATAACGCTTCTCTTCTATGCCAACCATGGTATTAAAACGCGCCAACCTGAGCGCGGCGCCCACCGCATAAATAAACGCGGCGATCCAACCTACCTTTCCAAGCGGCGCTAATGACCACGAAAAAGCCACCAAGGCAGGCGCAATACCAAAAGACACCATGTCTGAAAGCGAATCGTATTCCGCGCCAAAGGCACTTTGTGTATGGGTCAAAC
>CAZBUC010000420.1:0-2281 GCA_964494965.1 uncultured Maribrevibacterium sp. | reverse complement strand
CTGCACTCATTTCGTCTAAGCGCATCTGCTTCTTTAAGATACCAGCATTGTTGACGAGAACAGAAACAACACCAAGCTCTTGATCAATGGTTTCAAACAGTTTAACAACATCACCTTCTTTGGAAACGTCAGCTTGAACAGAAATACAATGACCACCTAATGCTTTGATTTCTTCCACGAGTGCCTTAGCAGCATCTACATTAGATTTGTAATTAATGCATACAGAGTATCCGTTTCGAGCGAAAAGCTTTGCTGTTGCAGCACCAATACCTCGACTGCCCCCAGTAATAACAACTACTTTTTTATCGCTCATTATTCATCCTTTTAACTCTGAATTTGATGTAATGCATAACAATTAAGGGTTATACGGCAGCGTAGCTGCGGCTATAACCCACTGTTGAACGGCTGCGTTGTCTATATAGGGGATTGGCTTTTTTCATGGTGGGACTTCCCTGTTATATAACTCGCTAAATATCATAGTCTGTCTGGATTATGCCGCTTCAGATCGTCTTTGATCGCTGCTATGTTGATTCTTTATTTGCTCTTTTGTAGCGCGATTTGATCAGCGAGGCAAGCAATTCCCTCAGACCTTATGACCTGCTCCGCTTTCAAGGCAATGTATTTGCGTCTAACTAAATGGAAGAAAATTAATGACGTTGTCGGGCTGAAGCCGCGACAAAAGAAACAGTAATTTCAGCCTAAGAACTAGGCCTCTGAGCTTTCTTTCACGTCACTTAAGGCGTTGTTGATTTCTTTCCAGGTCAGTCCGCTGCGCTTTTTGGTTTCTGTTTTGGTTTGGGTGATTTGGATAATCTGCCCTGCGATGGAGATGGCGATTTCGAAGGGCTTTTTGCCTGTAATTTCGTTTAGTCCCACGGGGCAATGCACTGAGTCGATTTCGGCTTGGCTGAAGGAGGCGCTGACGAGGCGTTTTTTGAAGCGTAGGGCTTTGGTTTTCGAGCCGATTAAGCCGATGAATCGGCAGTCTTTTCGATCCAATAAGGATTCCACTAGCTGATAGTCCAAGGCGTGGTCGTGGGTCATGACTAAGGCGATTTCGTTATGGCTCATGTGGTCGATGTGATCCAACATGGATTCATACAGAAACGGTGTGACGTTGCTCGGAAGACCTTTGATGCTGTGATCTTGAGCTAGGTTCTCACGGCTGTCGACCCATGAAATTTTCGCCTGCATGTTGCCCAAGACATTGACCAAGGTGGTCGCTACGTGCCCCATACCAAAGATGGTAATTTTGTTGGCGGGTTCTGGAAAATATTCCAACAATACGCTGACCGCGCCGCCGCAACATTGGTTGGTTTTGGCGGCGAGGGGAAAGTGTTCCAGCAGATGAGAAGGCGAAGACGCATCTTGCAACATGGCGCGGGCTTTTTGGCAGACAGCGTATTCCAGCTGTCCGCCGCCGATGGTGTCGAAGCTGTGTTCCTCGGTAATGATCATCTTGCTGGAGGATTCCCGCGGCGCAGAGCCTTGGGTGCCGATCACGGTGGCGATCACCCAAGCCTGCCCTGCTTTTTCCACTTCCTGTAAAGCATGAACCCAACTCATAGATGACATCATAGGCTGGCTTCCTTAGCCGCTTGCATGGCGTAAAACACCGCTTCTGGTGTGGCTGGCACGGCCAATGGTGGCGAGAATTTGTGGTCAGCAACCGAAGCGCAGGCGTCTTTTAACGCGCACCAAACGGAAATCCCCAACATCAATGGTGGTTCACCCACGGCTTTAGAGCGATAGACGGATTCTTCGCTGTTGGCACGATCAAAGAGTTTGACGGTGAATTTTTCTGGAATGTCCGCCGAGGTTGGGATTTTATAATTCGCTGGGCTGTTGGTGGTGATGCGGCCCTTGTCATCCCAGCTTAATTCTTCTGAGGTGAGCCAGCCCATGCCTTGCACAAACGCGCCTTCGATTTGTCCGATGTCGATGTCGGCGTTAATTGAATCCCCCACGTCGTGAAGGATATCCACTTGCGTAACCTTGTATTCGCCGGTAAAGGTATCGACGATCACTTCTGCCACTGCGGCGCCATTGGCGTAATACAAGAAGGGTCGACCTTTGGCGGCTTTGCGGTCGTAACCAATTTTTGGCGTTTTATAAAAACCGGTAGACGATAAAGACACACGGTTCATGTAGGCCAACTTAATGAATTCAGGGAAGCTCATGGTATCGCTGCCTAAAACCACTTGATCGTTCTCGATCGCAAAATCCTCCGCAGCAATGCCGAAGTGCTCCATGGCGAATTCTTGCAAGCGACCTTTAATCG
>CAZBUC010000419.1:0-2282 GCA_964494965.1 uncultured Maribrevibacterium sp. | reverse complement strand
CGGGTTTGGTGTGTATGAGGAACAAAGTTATCTGTCTGTGTTAGCGACGGTTAAACAGTATCGCTTTGCTCATAAACACTGACTTCGATTAAATGGTTGTCAGGGTCATTGAAATAAACCGATTGAATGGGTCCTAGTGTGCCGACACGGCTCACAGGACCTTCTAATAAGTTGACATTACAGGCTGCTAAATGATCTTGCACCTCATCCATGGACCAATCAGTGACCAAACACACATCACCCGCCCCTTCCATAGCATGGTTGCGTAACTCTTCTCCAAGCACCTGAAAGTGGATATGCTGATTGCCAAAACGCACCGCACTACGTCCGTCTTCTAAGAGCAAGAGGTCCATTTTTAAAACCGTTTCGTAAAAGTCAACGGCTCTACTTAGGTCCGCCACTGTTAAAACAATATGATCAAGATGACTAATCACTGCCTTTACCTCTCCCTGCTTGGGCGTTATTCACAGACATAATGCTACGAACGATTGCGAACAAAGACAAGCGTGTCTCGCGCCTTTATTCAAGTAAGGACGCCAGCGCTATTTCCCCTTCAATGAGACTCAATTTTTGTCGTCGATTAAGTTTTTTTACCTGACACTCAAGTATCAAGGCTTTGCTCTTTGTGCCAACCGATTGCTGCCATACCAACTCTAATGGCCCCTTACCTTTGAGATAGCGAGCAGCCCGTTTACTGGCACCAGAGTGTTCTTTGAAACGGCGCTCTACATCCGTGCTGATGCCAGTATAAAGCGTATTTAAGCGCGTCTTTATCATATAAAGACTCCACTCACTGTCTTTTAAAACGCCGTTATCGTTTCGCTCTTCTGTCACTTCAATATTCCTTTTTAAGCCGTTACTGAGCAATGATCAGCAGCAAGGTAGACGCTGTGGCAATACCCATACAGAGATTAAACAGGCGCTGACGTTTTTGATCTGTTAACCAGCGACGAATACTCACACCAGCCCAAGCCCACATAGCGATGGAGGGAAAACCCACAACGGCAAACAAAACAATCATCCACAAACCAGACTGAGCGTACAGATCGCCAGCAATCGAGAAAGTACTAACACAGCCTATCGCCATCATCCAAGCCTTAGGATTGACGTATTGGAAAAGCAACGCCTGCCACCAAGACATGGGAGAAGATGAGGCTTTTTTTGCCTCTAAATTGCCAACTGGCGCGTTAGCAATTTTCCACGCCAGCCACAATAAATACGCACAGCCGACCCATTTTAATACACTGTATAGAGGTGGATATAAAGTAAATAGCGCGCCAAGGCCAAACAAGGCAGACAGTAATAAGGTCGCGACACCTAACACAATGCCCAACATATGCGGCAAGGTTCGACGAAAACCAAACTGCGCCCCAGACGCTAACAACATAATATTATTTGGACCAGGCGTCACGGAAGTTACAAAAGCAAACATGGCAAGTGCGATGATAAAAGACACGTCTATCATAGTATTCGTCCTTTGTTTTTTAGGGAAACACGCAGATCAGACATAAACCCTGCCATGGTCGCTTGCGATAATTCCGCTTGTTGTTGCTCTTTTGTTAAACCAAGATCCCACATCTGCTGTGCTGTTAAAAACGCTAATTTTTTGCGTGTTTTAAAACGCACACTACTGTGCTGAATAGAAACGAATAGCCGAGCAACAAACATAACTTTCTCCTTTATAAAGCGCACCTTTAAAAACACCCAGCCTTCAAGCCATGTGTATGAGCAAACACTTTAAAAGAAGCACACAATACAATACAGCGTCAGAACCCGCCTTTATTACACATACAGAAAGCCATTTAAAGACCTGTATGGCAAAATTAACCGAGATCTGTATGGTAAATAACATACAGAAAAAAACCTACAATGAGAGCATCAAAAATCCGGACACACTCAGTTTAAGAGAAACATGCCATGACACTCTACCAGAACTTAGCCAATCGTTTACGGGAACATATCCAGCACGATTTTTACAAACCGGGTGACCGCCTCCCTTCGGTTAGACAACTGGCTCAAGAGCATGGTGTTAGCATCTCCACGGTGCAGGAAGCCTATCGACAACTGGAACAAGACACGCTCGTCGAGGCAAGGCCTAAGTCAGGATATTTTGTCTGTGCACGCAATAAAGACAGTCTTCCTAGTATTTCCAGACCGCCCCAGCGGCCTTTGGAGGTGTCTCAGTGGGAAGAAGTTTTGAATATGCTAATGATTCGCAGTAATAACAAAGGCGTACAGTTGCAACATGCCATGCCAGATATGACCGCCAGCACGCTAAAACC
>CAZBUC010000418.1:0-2293 GCA_964494965.1 uncultured Maribrevibacterium sp. | reverse complement strand
ATTGTCGTATGCGAAATTCTTTGTCTGGGCCAATTCCGCGATCTGCTTGGTTTGATTCATTCTCCTGCTTCCATTAGCGACACTAACCGAAAGAGCCTCAGTTATCTCGCGGTGAACTCCATTTCAAATCGTGTATTTCTGTCGAAGCACGTAATATAGAGTCAACTAATTGAATCGCCTCCGTTGAAACGTTGCGATCTCTTCCTCCGAAAATCGAACCTAGTATGCCAACGTCGCGTTCAACCCAACCCAGCCAGCAATCTCCATGTTGAACATCATTTGGCTGAAATCCGACAACGACGCAGTATCTAACCGAATCGACAACGAAGGTGAAGTGCCATCCGAAATCTTCCTGTCCTGGTCTGTCACTTGTTTCTATACCTTGCCTTCTCATTGCTGTAATGATCCACTCGGCTAGATCGTCACCAAAGCAATTTGGATTGATGAAGTATTCGCGATCTTCTGAGCAATTAAACTTAGTACTGCGAAATTCAAAAAATTTTTCATACAGCTAAATTAAAGAGGGTCACCTAGAATATTCACCTCAACAATTTCTGGTCGGACTTCGGTTAAATTCACCGATCCAAAAAACCTTACTGGCGAGCAGGAATACTCTAGGGAGAAAAGCCGTCCTTCGGCCATCCAAACGTTCACCTTTAGGGTAGCGTCCTCATGCGGCAGCTTTATTTTCGCGCTAGCAAGCAGCATTTCATCGGGCGCATTTGGAAAGCGAAGATGCTCGTCAAAGATAGCCTTCCCGAAACGCATTCTATAGAGGTTGACCTCTTTTCCGTCATTAATTCGCTGGACCTTATTTACCGCATCGATTTGAAGGTTCAACTTATGACGAGCCAAATCGGACACACGCGACAAAACGTTGTCAAGAATGCCGATCTCAAACGGATAATGGCCCGAACCACCTAATAAACCAAACAATTTCAATCCTACTGACATCCGCACTGGTTTGTGCCTGACTGACTGGCGCCGACGGCGATTGATGTTTGCGCTTCTTCAAACGGCTCATTCCGTTGTTTTCAGTACGAAACAGGGTTCTTACTTATCGAATTTCGATTGCGCTTTAGTTTCATTGATCGCAGATCTTGGAGACTTACGCCCCAAAGCTAACTTAATAAAGAAGTGAGTCAGTGTTGCTATGGCGACGTAAAAGCCTAAAAAGAAGAATGCCGGTACGAAAAAGGTGCTAGACGCGAAATTAAGAATCAGGAGGGGAGCAATTGCGACAAGGGAAAGAAATAATCCGCGTGTGATTTTTTCGAAAACGGCTACAAATAGACAGACTAATATAACGATAATCGGGTTGAACACCCAATTAAACCGCCAAAGAGTTTCAGATGCGTTTAGCCAAGCTTCATTTTTAAAGGAATCGGTCAGGAATAGTCTCAGATTAATCTCAACAAAAAGGCTTAACAAGATAAGACTCAAAATGGCACCCGCCACACAGATTACCGAGTATTTAACTATCTTCCTCATTAAAGTTTGCTAACTCACAAGTATTTTTCTTAAATCAACAGCTTATAAATCGGAATTGCTACGATGACACCGCTCAGCAACCACAACCATATTCTCAGACTTTCTTTGTCCGACACTGCGTCGGTCGCCATCCCTAGTGGAAAAAAGAACACCGTTGAGCGAAGTTTCGAATAAAAATCGGCTTTATCTTGAAACATAATTTTATACAGAATCAAATACGTCAGAATGGCACCCACAATACTAACTAATATTGACATTAAACCGCCTCATTGTGCCTCGGCAAAACCCGATTCTACCGTCAAAACCAAGAATTTATCCATTCCCAAAACCGATTCGCTTTGGCTATTTTCTGCGTCTTCGCAATGTTCATAAGTGTATCCTCTATTTCGCCATCCGGATGAATCCGCTGCACATTCGTTGGAAAAGTATCTGCAAGTACTGATCCCGCATAGCTTTCTGCAAGCCGACAATATTCATTCTCAGCGTAGCCAACCTTGAATCTCAAACCGCTAATACTACCTACACCTCGATTGAACGCCTCTTGTGCCAGCATTTCAGGATTACCATTAGCCCGGTTTATTTCACAAGCTTTTTCAATCCCAGATTCTGCACACTTTTTTGAATAGTGCCAATACCAGTAGTGATCCCATATTGGTACCTGCAATCCAAGCGGGTCTCTGAACATGGTTGGGCGGTTAAGCACATAACCATAAAGATTTATATCGCCGCCGGCGAAGCCGATGGGGTCTTCAGAGATGAAGCGGCCAAGTTTCGGATCGTATTGCCTTGCACGGTAGTGCAT
>CAZBUC010000417.1:0-2295 GCA_964494965.1 uncultured Maribrevibacterium sp. | reverse complement strand
TGGTAAAGCTTGGCAATTTTGCAGGGAACTACGGATTTGTGATGGATGGTGGAACGTCTGCGCAGGCGCTGAGCGTCTATGAATTACAGGCCCAGGAGTTTACCGGGTACTGGGCTGGTACTCAAAGCCTGGATGAAGCTTTGGCAAATGCTACGCGCGGGATGTCTGAGCTGCTGAAATAATAGTAAAAAAAGGACTCGAGTGAACGCTTTTTCCGTCACTCGAGTCCTTTTCTTGGAGTACCGATGACACATGTGCGCTTCCGTGAAAAGCTCATTTTGCTACTGCCATTGTGCGTATTTATCGCGATTTTTCTGGCATTTCCATTCTTTGTCAATATTCTTTACAGCCTATCGGACGTTCGTTTCGAGACACTTCGCACGTTTCGTATTATTGGCTTTGAAAACTATGTGAATGTATGGCAGGACAGGGATTTTTGGCGTGCCTGCCTCTTTTCGCTACGCTTTGCACTTGTTACCGCTACAGCGGAATGCTTGCTGGGGTTGTTTTTAGCGATTTTCCTTGCACCTCTATTTAAAAAGCGCTCCTGGTTGCTCGCTATCCTGATGATGCCTATGATGGTAGCGCCCGCTCTTGTTGGTCTTATGTACCGCTTGGTGCTTCATGAATTTGTTGGACCCGTGCCACATTATCTATGGGCCTGGTTTGGTAATAGCCCAGCATTTTTGGATGGTGCAAATGCGTTTCGTACTTTGTCTGTAATTGAAGTATTGCAGTGGACGCCTTTTGCAATGCTGTTGTTTTATGTCGCTTATGTGGCGATTCCTGAGACAGTACGTGAAGCGGCACATATCGATGGAGCTGGCAATTGGAACATGTTTCGTTTTATTACCTTACCTTTGATTCTACCCGCTTTGCTGGTTGGGTTTTTTATACGTTTTATAGATGGATTCAGGGTTTTTGATAATGTGTTTGTCCTCACGCGTGGGGGTGCGGGGGGATCGACTACCAGCCTGTCTATTTATATTTACCAATCTTTTTTTCAGCGAGGTGAGATCGCTAAAGCTGTTGCGGCCTCGATGCTGTTTTTGCTTGCGGCTTTTGTGTTTTTGCTGATTCTAAACGTATTTTCAAGGCGGGCTCGAGCATGAAGCAGGTCATGAATTTACTGCGCTGGCTGACCTTTGTATTGGTTGCTTTTGCCTTTAACTTTCCGGTTATTGTGACGTTGTTTACCTCACTTAAGTCTAGAGCTGAGTTAAGTGTGAACCCTGGCTTATGGTTGAAGGCACCCACGCTTGCCAATTATGGGCAGATTTTTGAAATGGCTGACCGATTTAATATTTTTGCTATTTTGTGGAATAGCCTGGTTGCTTCTCTGATGGGTTCTATCTTGCCCCTTATTCTTGCTTTGCCAGCCGCTTATGCTATTGCCCGTTTTGGTTTTGGGCAGAAGTTTCTCCTGCCAGCCATTGTGAATCTGCGGGCGATTCCACTTATTATTTTTGCCATACCCATCTATATGCTCTATCAACTGGTAGGATTACTGGATACACGGATTGGCCTGGGCTTCATTCTGGCGATTGTCAATTTGCCACTTACACTGGTTTTGCTTGTCAATGCTATTGCAGATTTGCCCCGTGATCTGGATGAAGCAGCACGCATTGACGGTGCCACCACCTATGACATTCTTAGGCAGATTGTTCTGCCATTAACGTATCCAACGCTGGCAACCACGCTGATTTTTGGCTTTATAACGGCCTGGAACGAGTACCTTTTTGGCTTGATGCTGACGACGCGCAGAGCGGTTCCCATGACTGTCGGTGCATCATTTTTCTTCGCTGCTAGCGGGGGTGGTATACAGTGGGGTGTGGCGTCGGCTGTCATTATTCTGGGCACATTGATTCCAAGCGTGCTTGGACTTGTCATGTATCGGCGAATTAGTGAGTCACTTACGACTGGAGCAGTAAAGGGGTAGTTATAATGGTTTCTAACTCAGCACAGCAACAAAGTGTCCTGGCATTGAATCACGCGCTTCTTGAGTCTTTGCCACCGACCTTGCGTCGTGTTGCCGAAATAGCTGACTCTGACCCCTTGGGAGTAAGCCGAATGACTGTAGAAGAATTGGCAACCAAGGCTGAATGTAGTGAGGGAAGCGTGATACGCTGGTGTAAGATTCTGGGCTTTAGTGGCTTTCAGGAACTCAAGCTATCTCTGGTCTTTGATTCGGCAGTTAAAGAGATTGCTACAACAGAAATGCAGGACTCCGTATTCGCAGTCTCACGTAGTGCTTTAAACGAAACGGAGTACTTTTTAAATCATCAGAGTGTTTTG
>CAZBUC010000416.1:0-2295 GCA_964494965.1 uncultured Maribrevibacterium sp. | reverse complement strand
TGCAGTGCCAAGCAAGATAGCGCCGCGTCCACATCCAGATTTTGTTCATGGCAAAGACGGTTTCGGCAACATTGATTGGCCAGCACCACATGGTAAAGCTATCGACAAAAGTGCCGCGCAGTTTATCGTCGACACCGTGCGTGAATTTCCCGGTGAAGTGACGATCATTGCGCTTGGTCCATTGGGCAACCTAGCGAAAGCCCTTGAGCTTGACCCAGAAGTAGCCAGTTTAGTAGATGAAGTGGTTTTGATGGGTGGAACGGCGATTGAATACGGCAACGTATCGCCCGTTGCAGAAGCCAATATCATGAACGATCCCCATGCGGCGGACCTTGTTTTTACCGCGCCTTGGCAAGTCACCATGATTGGTCTAGATGTTACTCACCAAGTGTTACTGGACAATACTGTGTTGGAACGTATTAAAAAAGCCAATCCAGTCGAGGGCGGTTTCTTGTACGATTGTGCTCAACATTACATTAATTTCTATAGCAGCCGTTTTGATATGGATGGTTGTTATTTCCATGATGCTTCGACCATTGCGTATGTGATGGATCCGAGCATTTTTGGTGTAGAGCTTGGCGCTGTGCGTGTTGCCTGTGAAGGTATTGGTATCGGTCAAACGATTTTTGCGCCACAAGGTATGACTTTTCCAGAGCCACATTGGAACGATGTGCCCATGACACAAGTTTGTATGGAAGTGGACAGCGAAAAATTATTAGCCTTGTTTGAGACAACCCTGTCTTAAATCGTTAGAATGGCATAATCCAACTTGAAGGCATGGCAAGTAACGTCCATGCCTTTTTTATTTATAAAGAGAAACCTATGAAAATATTAGTCAGAAACCTTGCTCGCCATACTACGGAAGACAAATTGAGAAGCTTGTTTGCCGTACACGGAACATTACAGTCTTGTACGATTGTAATGGACAAAGAAACGGGCGAATCAAAGGGCTTTGCCTTTGTTGAAATGCCTAAAGTAGGTGAAGCCAAAGTAGCCATGAAAACCCTGAATGGGTCAGAAGTTGACGGAATGAAAATTCGCGTTAAGAAGGCCGAAGAAACCGCAGCAAAAGCAAACTCTGGTTCTGTGGCGGACACAGACAGCGAATAACAGCAGCTTGCCACATTCCTAGCGTGCGCTTAAAAGCTAGGAATGGGCTTCTGCAAAGGCCTTAATCAAGTTACGGTCTTTGTCGGAAATAGAGTGGTAAGTGAGCTTAATATAATGGTTGTTATGTTCATTAAAAATATCGGATTGCGGGTCGCACAATATTTTTATGGTAGCTGGTATGCCATCGTGCATGGCTTTTAATTCTAATTTTACCAGTTTAGAGCCTTGTATACCGTTAGGTGCTTCCACTTCAATCATTTGCGTTGATATGTGAGTGCAATGAATGGGCATAGACACGCCATTCGTCAAATACAAGGTGCCTGTCCAAAAACAACGGACGTAGGGAGAATGTGAAATAGACACGTTAATTACCCTTAGAATGAAAAATTCAGATAATGAATAAGACGTTTGCCGCTTTATTATAGTGCAATAGGGTAGGTAAGGGATAGCGAGAAGCAGGTGACCTTAATCAAGATGCTGCCGTGGTCTCAGCAACACCTTGATGGCACTTGTAGATTTAGCCTTGTTGCCTAATGGTGTCTCCTAATGCGTTGATCAAGCTGTCTATTTCAGATTGCTCTGTCGTGAAGGGTGGCGCTAATTGAATGGTATCGGCACCATAACGAACGTAATATCCTTTTTCCCACATGGCCATGGCAATTTGGAATGGCCGTTTTGCTGGTTCGCCATCAATCGGAGCTATGGTGATGCCTGCCGCGAAACCGTAATTGCGAATATCCGTAATGATTGGACTGGCGTCTTTTAGTTGATGCACGCTGTTCTCCCACGCTGAGCTCATATGGCTGACGCGCTCAATCAAACCTTGCTTTTTGATTTCGTCCAGCGACGCCAGAGCGGCCGCACAGGCAATCGGATGCGCCGAATAGGTATAGCCATGCGGCACTTCTAGCATATAGTCAGGGCCGCCATTGTCCATGAAGGTATCGTAGATTTCCTGCTTGAAGGCCACCGCCCCCATTGGAATCACCCCGTTGGTAACCTGCTTCGCCATGGTAATCACGTCAGGCGTTACCCCAAAGGCTTCTGCCCCAGTTTTGGCGCCCATACGGCCAAACGCGGTAATCACTTCATCAAAAATTAACAAGATATTGTGTTGATCACAAATCTCACGCAAACGCTTCAAATACCCTTTAGGTGGCACTATTACCCCCGCTGAGCCTGACA
>CAZBUC010000415.1:0-2327 GCA_964494965.1 uncultured Maribrevibacterium sp. | reverse complement strand
ACAGTTGTTTGTAGTCTTTGGCAAATTGGCTGAGGTGCCAAAATCCCCATTGGGCGGCGATGTCGCTGACGGATTGATCACTTTTTGCTTGTACTAGAGAACGACGCACGCCGTTTAGTCGGCTGATGCGTAGGTATTGAATCGGGCTGACGCCGAGGATGCTTTCAAAACTATACTGCAAGGTACGACGGCTAACGTTGGTTATTTCGCACAATTGCGTCACAGTGACAGGGTAATCAAGATGCAGATCAAAAAGAACCTTGTTACAAATTGATCTGGCAAGCAATGCAGGATAGAACACAAAAAGCCACCCGAAGGTGGCTTTTTTGTAACTTCTTTTAGCAGCGAGCCGTTTCCGACAAACACCTCAGTTTAAGCTGCTTCCACTAAGGCTATATCTCTTACTAGGTGAGCTTGCGCTCTCGTGAGAAAGTATAGCACAAAGCCTCGCTCCTGCAACAACGCTATTTTGTGTATTCTTCCAGCATACTCAAAAGCTCGGCATTTTTCTCCTCAAGATCATCTATCTTATTGTTTTTAATTGCTATTTCTTCATTGAGACCATGTACCTGTTCATCCATAGCTTCGATAGAGCGAAGGATATTATCGCCTCCAACCGCCGTAAAAACAGCTTTCTTTATATTTACTACATCATCATTTGATAGCTTCTTTTCGACTCTATAATCGTATTGTCGCTTACCTTCATCTGTATTAAACCTAACAGGAAACAGTCTATGACCAGATACATATGAGATAGCCGCAGTTTTTGCAAAACATGTGGGGTTGTTGAAAGTAACCAAATCTGATGGCAAGCTGGTTATTCCTACCACTGTCCTATGATCCTTGGCTTTATTTCCTTTACTTATAGGAACTACCAAGGCAGGGTCTTCTTTGTTTGACAAGACAACCACCAGCCTACGCTTAACCATTTCATATGGAAGCTTACTATTGAAATTTGAAATGGTTGTGGAGGGGTGAGCTCCAAGAGATATGTCTTGTGAGAAATACCCAAAGTCGCACTCTAAAAGTCGCCCCCTAACGAGCTTACTGCCATTAGTACTATGCTTTTCCGAAATCGATTTTGGCAGGTACAGTAAGGGCGAAAGCGTTATCTCACATTCGATAATTTTATTCTCAGTATCGTGTACTGTATCCATTTCTTCTACTTTCCAGTACTTGCTTTCGCTAGAAGTGAACTCTTTTCTAATAAAGATATTCTGATCAGCTGGGTCATGAGGCAATTCGCGAACGGTGATATCAGATGAAACCTCTTCACCTAGAATAACAACAGGCTCTTCCGCTTTTAAAAAAGTCACTTTAATTGTAGTCATACTTTCCTTGAAATAATTATCACACGATAGTTTCCATATTAGACTTGTAACACTGCCAGTATACGCGCCTACCAAGCGGGGACGAAGCCGCAATAGTAGTAGTCGCCGTGCCTGGCCTTGTTAAATTTCGGCCCTCTATTTGATTGCATACTTCTCATATCTAGGCTGAAAAAACTCTTCCATCAATTCATCCACACCAACGATTCTGCTCTCCTTGTTGAGCTCTTTGCCGATAAATTTAGAAACACCCCACACGGTTCTGGCTGTCGATCTCATCCAGGTATCACTGCCAATTGTGTTGTAATACTCGTCCTCCCTATTACTGATGAAATCCATAACGTCGAGCCGATAACGCAAACCAACCGGCAAGGACTGGAGTTGGTCACACACCGAAGAAACGCTCTCCACAATCTCGGCAGGAAGATGTGGCAGTGCAGCCGGTTTCAATTTGTTCATGTGGTGTCGATAGCTCTCTACCTTACGGATCAATTTCTCACCTTTAAGATTACTATGGCAGTAGTAGGAAGCGACTGACTTTAGAGCACTTTCCATTGCCATCCGCAGGTCGATAAAGCACTTCATTCGGCGAGACTTTAGAGACGAAAAGTCAGGAAATTCACTTTCAATACAGTGCTCGTACCGCTTAAGCAGATCAACCGAATCGTGATAGAAATGATTTGCCACCTCTATGTGTGTAGGACGAGTTGTCTCCATACTTCTCCCGAAATTTAGCATTTTAGTGGCGCTCACGCGCATCAACACTGTTTTAAATTTCCAAGTAAAACGCTGATCCACTGGTTAATTAATTAGAAATCCGTACTCGCTATCTTCTCTCTTTTTTGAAAAAGCACTGCGCGTTATGAGGTCTTAATTTTATGTTGTTGATGAATACTAAAAAACTTTCTGGCTTGCTGCCAGTATAAATACGATAAAGCCGTTATCGCTTTTTACTCAACCACTCAACCCCGTAAGTGTTTTTGAAGGAGTTTCACCAAA
>CAZBUC010000414.1:0-2329 GCA_964494965.1 uncultured Maribrevibacterium sp. | reverse complement strand
ATTTACAGCAAAGCCAGCGCCAATGGCAAACGCTGCCAAGCACTCGGCGGTGCCAAAAACCACGCCATTGTGATGCCAGATGCGGACATGGATAACGTGGTCAGTCAGCTCCTTGGTGCGGCGTTTGGCTCTTCTGGTGAGCGTTGTATGGCCTTGTCGGTTGCGGTTGCGGTTGGCAAAGCAGCAGGCGATGCCTTGGTGAATAAAATGGCCGCTGCCATGAAGCCGCTTAAAGTGGGTGAATGCTCAGACAAAACCAATGACTTTGGCCCGGTTATTACCAAAGAGCACAAAGACAAGGTAGTAGGGTTTATTGACAGCGCGGAATCTCAAGGCGCCATAGTGGTAGTAGATGGACGCCACCCTCAGGTTGCAGGGTACGAAAAGGGCTTTTTTGTGGGCGCAACGCTAATTGATGGCGTGACCAAAGAGATGGACAGCTATCAGCAAGAGATCTTTGGTCCCGTATTACAAGTGGTTCGAGTGGACACCATGGAAGAGGCCATGACATTAATTAATGACCATGAATATGGCAATGGGACTTGTATCTTTACCCGTGACGGGGAAGCGGCACGTTATTTCTCTGACCATATTGAAGTAGGCATGGTTGGCATCAATGTGCCTTTGCCTGTGCCTGTGGCGTATCACAGTTTCGGCGGTTGGAAACGCTCTTTGTTTGGGGATCTACATGCTTACGGCCCAGATGCCGTGCGTTTTTATACTAAGCGCAAAACCATTACTCAGCGTTGGCCGTCGGCTGGCGTTCGTGAAGGCAAGAGCTTTTCTTTTCCCTCTTAGTGCCGTTTTTTCATCCCAGGGTCTTCTATTTAATCAAGACAATGTCATGGTCTGAACAGAAGACACTTTTGTGGCGACCCATGTTAAACATGGGTCGCCATTTTTTTGGTAGGAGTGGGGTATTTATTTATGGTCTAATCTTAAGCGTGTGGTTGACCTTAAATGCAGTATTGGATGTGACATGAAAATGACCGTTTTATTGATGAGCACCCGAGTGTGGTTAGGTTTGTGTGTGATTTTTCTTACGGCCTGTTCTTCTTCGTTAGAACAAGACCGAGTCACACCCACCCGTGGTGGACTGGAAGTGGAAGTGAGTGGCGATTTCGCTTATTTGTCAGGTGTGCTGGATCAACACCTAGTCAAAGATTTAAGTGACTTAATACGCAACAACCCGAATGTGACTGAGCTGGTTTTGCTGGATATACCAGGGTCAGTGGATCAACAGGCAACGATGGAGGGCGCGCGCTTAATTCGCCGTCTTGGCCTTAATACTCAGATCGCCCCAACCGGCTACGTCCTTTCAGGCGGTGTGGATTTGTTTCTTGGTGGGGTTGAAAGAAGCATAGGGGCAGGTGCGGGTGTGGGTGTCCACGCTTGGTACGATGGTACGGCTTTAGACGCGACAAGCTTGGGGCTAAATGATCCGATACACGCGACCTACATTAATTTTTATCTTGAAATGGGCGTGCCAGAACGTTTCTATTGGTTTTCATTAGACGCTGCACCGGCGAATAGGGTGTACTTTTTATCGCCAGAAGAAATGTACGATTACCAATTGGCTACGCAGTAAAGAACCTCATTCACCAAAAATCATAAAGGCAAGGGAGAGGGGATGGAGCAAATAGAACTGTTTACCATAGAAAGCCCTTGCCGAGGGGTGTGTGAAAACAGCAAAAAAGGTTTCTGCAAAGGCTGTTTACGCAGCCGTGACGAGCGCTTTCATTGGTTTTCTTTGTCCAATGAAGCGCGTCACCATGTACTGGATTTGTGTAAGCAACGCCGAATGCGGTTATTAAAAGCCCGACAAGATCGACTGGAGGCCGACTCTGCGAAGGCCTTGCCTTATGGTATGGAAGACGATCCCATGACCGATTTGTTTGACACAAAGCCTAGCCATTAATCTTCGAAAATCGCATCAAGCGCTTCTGATAAGCGTTCAACGCCAATGACCTTCATGCCTTCAATGGGCTTTTTCGGACAGTTGGCTTTGGGTACCACCGCTCGGGTAAAACCGTGCTTGGCTGCTTCACTAATGCGTTCTTGCCCTGAGGGAACCGGGCGTATCTCACCAGACAAGCCCACTTCGCCCAGCACAACCAAGTTATGAGGTAAAACGCGATCCCGAAAGCTCGATACAACAGCGGCAATCGCCGCAAGATCGGCGCTGGTTTCCAATACTTTCACCCCGCCCACCACGTTCAAATACACATCCTGATCAGCCGTGAGTAAGCCACCATGTTTGTGCAATACCGCCAGCAACATCGCCAGTCGATTATGATCAAAGCCGACCGTGACTCGTCTTGGATTTCCC
>CAZBUC010000413.1:0-2341 GCA_964494965.1 uncultured Maribrevibacterium sp. | reverse complement strand
TGCTTTCTCTGCGGCTTCCTCGGGGTCCATGCCCTCGGCTTCGTAGCGATCACGAGCAACGATTAGAGGCGCAATTAATTGCGCTAAACTTTCACCAAACTGCAAACTGCGTAACCCAGGAGTATTGGGTGAGCTGATGTTGGCGGTAATATAATCCGCATAAGGAATCACCGCTTCTAAACACGCCAAATAATCGGCGGCGGCGTCTTCAACGGAGGTGGTCAGATTTTTGCCAATATTGACGCCCAGTACACCAGGATAACGACGGGATTTAATGCGTGATACCAAATGGTCTACGCCTTTGTTATTAAATCCCATGCGGTTAATGATGGCTTCGTGTTCAGGTAAACGGAACAAACGTGGCTTCGGGTTTCCCCCTTGGCCCTTTGGTGTCACTGTACCCACTTCCACAAAACCAAAACCTAACGCGCCTAGGGTTTCAAACGCATCCGCATTTTTATCCAAACCCGCCGCCAAACCAACAGCGTTAGGGAAACGCAGCCCCATTACCTCAACAGGATTCGTAGAGGGCAGTCCACCTAGAAACTTGGTTAACCCCAATCGACTGCTTGCCGCAAGAAGATCCAATGACAAATCATGGGACACTTCAGAGTCCAGTTTAAAAAGTAACGAGCGAGCAAGTTGGTACATAATCAAGGCTCCTAGGCTATTAAAATCAATTTGATGCGTAATCTGACTGTGTTTTTTTACTGTGCTTGTGCTGTCTATTTCCTTGATGAAGAACTTGATGTAGAAGCTTTTATTGAAGTCGAGTGACCGCAATTAATTTGTTCTTGTCATCAAATTCTACTTCAAAGAGGCCATGAATGCCTTGGTGCGTAACAAAACGCTGAAAAGCCGACAAGGGTAGCTGAATTTTACGCCCATCTAAGCTGCTCGCCACCAAGTTTTTCACTAAACCTGTATACATAGCTTCATATTTAAATGCCGACAGCGCCACATTTAATACCACTTTTGCCATTTTTCCGTCCTGTACTTACATTACCCTTACAGATATCGCCCTGTGCGTAAAGTTTTGAATCCGATAAGATGAGGACTATTATATTGCGTTGACACTTTTTTTGACAGAAGTATAAGGATCCAAGGTTCGATGGTAACTGTAATTGAGCAATTAAAAGACCACCTAAATCGCGCCGTTGTTGGCCAACCTGACTTAACCCATGAATTGCTTGTCGCTCTTATCGCTAATGGCCATGTTCTGTTAGAAGGGCCGCCAGGCATTGCGAAAACCACAGCAGCTAAAGCATTGGCAGGCGCCATAGACAGCCGCTTTCAACGTATTCAATTTACTCCGGATTTATTGCCCGGTGACGTAACAGGGTCTGACATTTATCAACAAGAAACAGGAAAATTCAGCTTTATTCCTGGCCCTATCATGAATGATATCGTACTGGCGGATGAAATTAACCGCGCCCCTGCAAAAGTACAATCAGCCTTACTTGAGGCCATGGGCGAAGGGCAAGTCACCGTTGGCAATCACAGCTACACTCTGCCCCCGTTGTTTTTCGTCATTGCGACACAAAATCCCATCGAGCAAGAAGGCACGTATCCTTTGCCAGAAGCCCAGCTTGATCGTTTTATGATGAAAATCCAGCTGGGTTACCCCAGTGCTGCCAGCGAGCTGGAGGTATTGCGTTTAGTTCGACAGCAAGACTTACACAAAACCTCAGCGGGACAGTCTCAGCCCATTTGCCAACCTGACGACATTCTTCAGCTGCAGCATCAAGCCTTGTCCTTGTATATGTCAGAAAGCGTTGAGCAGTATATCGTGCAGCTTGTGATGGCGACTCGACAGCCTGAACGCTATTTGGGGGAAGCCGGTAAAGGCACGAATCTGATTGAATTTGGTGCCAGCCCACGAGGCACGCTGGCTTTAGATCGTTGCGCACGTGCGAATGCGTTACTGAATGGCCGAGACTTTGTGACACCAGATGATGTTCGTCAAATTGCCCTGCCCGTATTGCGCCATCGCATCATTACCACGTTTGAAGCGCAGGCCGCGGGGTTATCCGTCGACGATTTATTAAAACGATTAATTAGCCATGTTCCGGCGCTTTAACTTGAGCATTGATAAAACAAGGCAAAGAGCACCATGAGCCCATTATTATCCCCTCCCTCTCCTGAGCTGGACGACGCACAGCTGGCTTTGTTGGCGAACTACGCCAAGCATTTGGGCCGTGCGCCTAAAGCCATTCGCTTTGCCAACCAGACTGGCGAGCGTCGCTCACGTCAAAAAGGCCACGGTATGGAAATGCTTGAGCTGCGCGCCTATCAGGCCAGTGATGATTTAAGGCACATCGACTGGCGCGTGACCGCTCGA
>CAZBUC010000412.1:0-2361 GCA_964494965.1 uncultured Maribrevibacterium sp. | reverse complement strand
TCGGATGGCGTAAAAAGGCGGCCATTCGGCTATTCGAGCTGGTGCCATAGAGCGCCCCCTGATGCGATTTGGTTTTCAACTCAATCAAGAGCGGGTCTGTTACAAACTCGTAATCGATCCATGATTCAATATCTGTACCGAGTCGTGCCGATAGTTTTGTAAGTACGTTTTTTCTGGTCCGTTCGATCATTTCATCCCAGTTCTGCCCCGAAACAGAAGGCGCATTGACCATGGTAAACCAATTCTCATGACCTGCTGGCGCATCAGAAGGGTTCAGTTTTGATGTAATGTTGATATAAATGGTGGGGTCATCATACAGATTTTTTTTACTAAAAATGTGATGGAATTCTGTTTTATAATCACCGCTGAAAAAGATATTGTGCAGTCCCAACTGTTGAAATTCTTTTCTAATTCCCCAGTAAAACACCAGGGCAGAACTCGACCTTTCCTGGCTCAGTGTTTTTTCCGGGGCTTTAAGCTTTGGCAGTAATTGCCTGTAAGTCAGTAAGGCATCCATATTGCTGACAAAAATATCTGCTTTATACAATGTTTCCCCGCATTTGACAGCAGTCACACAATTTCCTTCATAAACAATCTCATCGACTGGCGAATTATACTGAAACTGCACACCCATGCTTTCTGCCAGATCGGCCAAAGATTTGGAAATGGAGATCATACCGCCTTCCGGAAAGTAGGCCCCATCAACGTGTTCCAGCGCAGGGATAAGGTTCAAAATACCCGGGGCCTGATATGGATTTGAGCCGTTGTATGTGGCATACCTGTTAAACAGTTGCACAAGCCTGGGCTCCCGCAATCGTTTTTCATTGGCCCCATTCATGGTTTGCATCAGGTCAAATTTATACGCATTCGAAAGCGCACGAACTGTATCATAGTTTAGATAACTGGAAACCTTATGTAGTGATTTTTCAAGGAACACAGGCCGGGTTAGATCGAGCATCATTTTGCTGTGCTGCAGATGGCTGCTGACAACATGTGGCGGCACGCCAAGTTTTGTCTGAATTTCGTTTCCGAGTTTTTCCGCATCAGCATAAGCGGTGAGCTCAGTCCCATCGGGATAGAAATAGCGGCACGACTCTTCCAATCTCACATAATTGAAATGAACCCGGGCATTTTTACCTGCAAGGGCAAACAGTTCATCAACTAAGGAGGGTAGGGTGAAAAGTGACGGCCCAAAATCGAATCTGTACCCGTTGCCTGTGAATTCAGTGAGTTTGCCTCCCGGGCCTTCCTGAATTTCAAAAACACGGCATTTGTATCCGCGGGCCGCCAGTCTGATGCTGGTTGCAATGCCTGCGATTCCTGCGCCTATGATTATTGCTTTTTTCAAATCTGAATTTTTAGGAAAAACAAAATATACCTGTCTTTGTTCGTATTGTAAATATAATGATCGGGCATGATTGTGAAAAACACGAGCTCCAAGAAAAACAGCAAACATAGAGATCTATCCAACTGTTAAGAAACAAAGTATTTTCGGATGAAAGGCCAGATAGTTACCATTTCATTTTTCAGGTTTGCCGGCGCTGGAAATAAATTCTGGGCATTCAAGATGATGCAGTTAGCCCATAAAAGGGTCGCAGAGCAGTCTGGGGGTTTAACCTTTTACAAATTGCTTGGCTCGGGCGGCGTTGATGGCTTTAGCTGGAAACCAAATTTTGGGGTATATGGCTTATTGTGTGTATGGGAGAAGATGGAGCATGCATCGCAATTTTTCCAAAGTTCTTCGGTCTTCGCCGAATATATGGATAGATGTCAAGAGTCATTCACCACTTACATGCAAACCATAAAAAGCCACGGCGCTTGGTCTGGGCAAAATCCATTTCTGGAGTTAACAAACGGTGAGAACGGGAAAATAGCCGTCATCACCAGAGCTACTATCAGAACCAGCAAATTGCCATTTTTCTGGCGCAAAGTTCGGGGGGTGAGTAAATCTCTTGCCAATTATGACGGCAGGCGGTTTTCAATTGGCATCGGCGAGTGGCCGCTAATTCAACAGGCGACTTTCAGCATCTGGGATAGCTACGAACACATGGCTGCATATGCATATGGGAATCCGATGCATAAAAAAGTGATTCAACTTACCAGGGAGAAAAATTGGTACACGGAAGAACTTTTTGCCAGATTTAAGCCATTTAAAGTTGAGGGGGTTTGGAATGGGACATCTGTTGACTTTCTGGAACAGTGAGTGATTTTTAGTTAGAGTACAGTTACTGATGCAGCACATCTCAACTTTTTCTGCTTTCCATCTCTCACATTTCAACTCTCACATTTCAACTCTCGATCTCTATTGACTTCCCACGCCTTTCACATTCATTCTGATCTTATAAAAACCTGTTGAGGCAG
>CAZBUC010000411.1:0-2374 GCA_964494965.1 uncultured Maribrevibacterium sp. | reverse complement strand
GTAACTCACCTAGTTCAATGCCTTCTGGTGGCATTTGCCAAATGGTCGCTAGATCAATACAAATATGACCTGCGCCAAGGTAAGCACTGCATAACGCCCCTGCAACATGAACCGCGAGGTGTTCTTCTTTGGCATGTTGCGACAGCTGTTCAATCCATTGGCAATCAATCGCTCGTAACACACCTTTGGCCTGCCAATCCGACAAACTGAATGAGGTTGATGCAGGAGAATTTTCCTCAAGCGTTCTTTCATTAAGAGAGTCGAGCAAACCTAGCTGATTAGAAAAGTCCATATTGCACCACCTCATCATTCGATTTGCTATCCATGGATTTATCACTCTGAGCCTTACCACTAAACAGCTGATCGAGCGCGGTCACATGCTCAAGCGTTAAACGGTTTTGAAAAACACCCGTTTGCTGCCCTACTCGCATGCCACGCAAAAACAAATACATCACGCCGCCCATGTGTTTTTCATAGTCATAATTCGGCAAACGCTGCTTCAACAAGCGATGTAAGGCCAAGGTATAAAGTTGATATTGCAAATCGTATCTGTGCTCGGCAATAGCATGAACTAATGTCTCTGGCTCGTAATCAGCCAGGTTATCCCCCAAGTAATTGGACTTATAATCCAGCACGTAATAACGGCCTTGGTATTCGAACAACAAATCAATAAAGCCTTTTAACATGCCTTTTAATGGACGATCTTGGATCATCGGCGCAACACGCGATACCTCATCGTGTTCACGAGAAATGCGGTCCAGCTGCAAGGCATTCATACCGGACACCGGAATAAAAAACTCCATTTCTTTGCGACAAGCCGAGGGTGCCAAACGCCCCAAACTCATTCCCGCCATTAACTCGGTGTTAATGATATCGGGCAACCATTCGCTCAATACGTCTTGCCATTCGCCAAAGCCCTGACGCTCGTAAAAATCGATCATGCGCTTATGGTGACTGGTTTTTAATAAGTCGTTAAAGCTCGGATTAGCAGACACATCATGCAGGGCTTTGCCTTCCAGCGTATCATGCAAGAAAGTGCCAGGCTTGGCGCCTTTGGGAAAAGTAAAGCGACTCTTTTGCGGCTCAAGTACGTGGTCAGACACGTCCGTTTCATCCAATAAAGGATCGACAAAACGCGCCATCTCATCCAAGCCTGGTACGCTTTCATCATGGTGTTCTTTGTCTTCCACCACCAGCGAGGAATAACTTCCCACCCACCAGTCTCGCTCTACACGCCCAGTAAACTCTCGCGCACGAGGTTCAACTAAGTCGACTTGCGCCATTTTGAATCGTGGTAGGCTCGGAGGTTCATTAGGTAAATCCAACAACTGCATTTGACCATGCTGATAACGCCCACAAAGGCGTTCGATGCTTGGGTACAAATCCCCAGCCTCAAGCGGCTCGCCTTCGCCAATCAAGGCACCCACACCACTAAGATGCACCTCTGATACCGCGCCTCGAGTTTTATTCGCCCCTTTTCCTACCTCCATGGCACCGATAAAACACGCTTCTTTGGAGCGCGTTAATGCCACATAAGCCAAACGAATTTCCGCCGCATACAACTCTTCTTTGTGCTGCTCGGTTTGCGCTTCATCAGGGTCAATGGCGATCCACAATTGCTGTTGCGCATCGTGGTATAAAGCCGATTTGTCTTGATCTCGATACGGCGTAAACGCAAACGGCAAATACACTATCGGATATTCCAAGCCCTTACTTTTGTGAATGGTGACAATCCGCACCAACTCCGCATCGGTTTCAAGGCGAATCTTTTGCTCATCGCTGTTGCCATTCGGCGTTTGAATCGCCAACCTGAGATAACGTAAAACGCCTTCTTTGGAATCCAACTCTAGGGACTTTTGCTGTAGCTTTTCGGTTAAATGCAGAAAGTCGGTTAAGCGACGTTCGCCACCAGTATGGCTGAGCATATTCGCCGCCAGTGACACGTCTTGCATAAACTCACGTAACATAGGCAGCAAGCCTTGCTTGTCCCAGATTTCTAGATAATCACGGAAGGCTTGTCCCCATTTTTCATACACCACATCATCGTGATTGAGCGTATCCAAATCTTCCAACGACCAATCAACCAAGCTGGTTGCCAAGGCCGAACGCAGTTTGCTTTCTTGCCCATTAGATAATATCGCTGTCAGCACAATCAGTAGCTCACGCGCCTCAACGGTTTCAAACACCGAGCCCTTGTCACTCAAATACACACTGGCGATACCGCGCTGACGTAAGGCGTCTTTTAACGCATTGGCTTGACTAAAATTGGTCACCAACAAGGCAATATCTTTTGGTCGCACGCCCTGTCCTTCGATCAGCGCAGAACCCTGCTGTCCTTCCAGTAACAGTTGATGAAGATGCGCTGCACAAGATT
>CAZBUC010000410.1:0-2376 GCA_964494965.1 uncultured Maribrevibacterium sp. | reverse complement strand
CCGGAGTTCCGCAAGATCGAAGGCTTTCCCATCGGCAGCGACGAGGACATCCTGAATCTGAGCGATCCGCCGTACTACACAGCCTGCCCGAACCCGTGGATCGCCGACTTCATCGCCGAGTGGGAGGCGCAGAAGCCGGAACAGCCCGAAGGCTATCACTACCACCGGGAACCCTTTGCGGCCGATGTGAGCGAAGGGAAAAGAGACCCTCTATATGAACACTACTCGTATCACACCAAAGTCCCACACCTTGCTATAGCAAGATACATTGAACATTTCACCGATAAAGGTGACATTGTTTTGGATGGCTTTTCTGGAAGTGGCATGACTGGCTTGGCCGGTAAAACTCTTGATCAGCAGTCATCTTACAGCTTCCGAAATAAAGGTGGGAGGAATGTAATACTATCCGACCTTTCAACATATGCATCTTTTATCGGATATAACTATTCAAACCATCAATGCGATCTTGGTTTTTTGAAAGAAGTAGAGCGAATTGAGCGCGATTTATCATGGATGTATAAAACGAAAGATGCAAATGGCAAAGAAAGAACAGTAAATTACCTTGTTTGGTCTGACGTTTTTACTTGCCCTAACTGTGGCGATGAGGTCGTATTTTTTGATCGCTTTGTTGATCAGACGACCGGAGAAGTGGTAGACGAATCGAGCTGCAATTCATGTGGATCGACCGTTACAAAGCGCTCGTTGTCGCCTAAACGGATAACGATATTTGATGACGTTATAAATGAGGCGGTTGAGGTTCTTAAGCAAGTGCCAGTGTTGGTTGTTTATTTTATAGGCAAAAAACAGCATGAGAAAAGGCCGGATAGCGACGATCTGGCACTTATTGAAAAAATCAACTCGTTAAAAATTAACTCTTGGGTGCCTGTCCAAGAACTAAGAGATGGTGACAATACTAGCCAGCCTATAAAATCACATGGGATTTCGTATTCGCATATGTTTTTTACGAAAAGAAATCTTGTTTGTATTAGCAAACTTTGGGAGGCGGCGACATCAAATAAGTCCCTATTCTGGATGTTTGAGATTTTAGGCGGATTTCGTGTTTGGTCCAAGCGTTCTATCTTTCTTACTAAGGCATGGAAGCAGGGAGGAACCGGAGCGTTTAAGCCGAGCACTTCCGGTATTTTATACGTCCCATCCATATCTGGGGAACGTAATGTTCTAACGTCATTCAAGGATCGAATTAAGAAAGGCATCAACTTCAGCAGGACACTTCCTAAAGCCAAAACGTCAGTAGTATCTTCAACTGGATCTTCCAGTGATTTCAATTTTATCCCTGACAATAGCATCGATTACATATTTGTTGATCCACCATTTGGTGGAAACATCATGTATTCAGAGCTTAATTTGGTGTTTGAGCCATGGTTAAGGGTTATAACACACAACGAACCAGAAGCAATTTGCAACAAAACTGAAAACAAGGATGTTCTGTTTTATACGGAAATGATGGTTCGTTGCTTTTCAGAATTCAATCGAGTTCTCAAGCCCGGAAGATGGATGACAGTTTAATTTCATAATTCCAAAAATGCTATTTGGAATTCAATCCAAGAAGCGTTGCTGCGATCAGGTTTTGTAATTGCAGACGTCAGAACACTTGATAAAAAACAGGGGACTTTTAAGCAATACACTAACGCAAATACAGTAAAACAGGACTTAGTCATTTCTGCATATTCACCGGATAGAGATTTGGAGCAAAGTTTCTCTACAAAGGCCGGTACTGAAGACGGCGTTTGGGATTTTGTTCGGAATCATCTAAAGCACTTACCTGTTTTTGTTAGTAAAGCTGGGGTCGCAGAGACCATAGTTGAGCGCCAAAACTATCTGCTTTTTGACCGGATGGTCGCTTATCACGTTCAACATGGTGTATCAGTACCTATCTCCTCTTCAGAATTCTATGCAGGGCTATCCCAGCGATTCTCAGAAAGAGATGACATGTATTTTCTTGCGGAGCAGGTCGCTGAATATGATAAAGGACGAATTTCTTGTAAAGAGCTAATGCAAATATCGCTATTTGTATGTGATGAATCATCCGCTATTCAGTGGTTACGGAAAACGCTAAAAAACAAGCCGCACACCTACCAAGAAATCCATCCGCTTTTCACTAGGGAGACACAGAGATCTTGGAGCAAGAACGAATTATCCCTAGAACTTTCCACTTTGCTTGAGCAAAACTTCCTTCGCTACGACGGCAAAGGCCCTGTGCCCGAGCAGATCCACGCCTACCTCTCCACCAACTGGAAAGAACTGCGCAACCTGCCCAAGGATGACCCGACCCTCGTCGCAAAGGCCCGCGACCGCTGGTATGTGCCCGATCCCAACAAGGCAGGCGACCTGGAGAAGCTGCGCGAGAAGGCGCTG
>CAZBUC010000409.1:0-2382 GCA_964494965.1 uncultured Maribrevibacterium sp. | reverse complement strand
TTTAGACATTGCGGGTTATCCGATTGAGCATATTCCTGCGCACGGTAATGCCTTGATTGAAGCCTTGTTGGGGGCGGTGACAAATAATCCCAATACTTTGCATGAAAGAGGGTGTTGGCAAAGTCTCGCCTTGGAAGACTACCTACATTACTTTTATCAGCTGCCGCTAGAATGCCAAACCGCTGTTTGGGATCGCTGGGGCCCTCCAGAAGAGGACCACAAATGCCGCGAGCAAAATGGTCAGCGTCGTATTATGTTGGCGGGTATTCGCTTGGGGGAAACCTTTGTGGGGATTCAGCCGGCCCGTGGTTTTAATTTGGATCTCGCGGCAAACTATCATGACCCTGATTTGATTCCGCCCCATAGCTATTTGGCATTCTATTTTTGGTTGCGTCATGTCTATCAAGTAGATGCTTTTGTGCATGTGGGCAAACATGGCAACCTTGAATGGTTACCGGGCAAGGGTACCGCTTTGTCCGCGTCTTGCTGGCCAGATATTGCTCTTGGTCCGATGCCACATTTTTATCCTTTTATTGTCAACGATCCCGGGGAAGGTGCGCAGGCTAAGCGCCGCACGCAAGCGGTGATTATTGATCATCTTATGCCACCCATGACTCGCGCTGAAACCTATGGCGACATGGCCGAGTTAGAAAACCTGGTTGATGAATATTACCAAGCCATGGGGATGGATTTACGCCGAGAAACCTGGCTGCGTGAGCAGATTCTCAAAAAAGTCCAAGAGTCCCATTTGTTAGAAGAGCTTACCGGTGTTGAGTCCGGTAATGACGATGCTGTTCTTGAAGGGCTAGATACGTATTTGTGTGAGATAAAAGAAGCACAAATTCGTCATGGCTTGCATCGCCTGGGAGAGTTACCAGAAGACGACAAGCTGGCCGATACGCTGGTGGCTTTGTTGCGTCTGCCGCGTGGTAGCGAGATCACCAGCCAAGGCATTCTCCATGCATTATTAAAAGACCTTTTATTGGAGCAAGACGATTTTGACCCGATGAAAAGTGAGCGCTCACCTTGGTTAGGCAATAAGCCAGAGCGCCTGCAGTCCGTGAGTGAGTCCGCTTGGCGTACCCATGCGGACACTAAAGAGCGTTTAGAGCTACTGGCCAAATCGTTAGTGTTGAGCCATGTTATTGGTGACGATTCTACCGTCGAGTTAGCTGCATCATTGCCTCAAACAGCGGCCTTATTGGAGCACAGTAAAA
Organism: uncultured Maribrevibacterium sp.; assembly: GCA_964494965.1. Lineage (GTDB taxonomy): Bacteria > Pseudomonadota > Gammaproteobacteria > Pseudomonadales > Marinomonadaceae > Marinomonas. The sequence goes on along the minus strand of CAZBUC010000409.1, from coordinate 1,165 downwards.
AGCGTTTATTCGTCGCCTTACAACAAAGTGCTCACGATGAAATTCAAGCTTTATTGATTGGTTTGGCGGGCGGTTTTATTCCTCCTGGGCCAAGTGGTGCACCGACTCGTGGACGACTGGATACCTTGCCAACAGGGCGTAACTTTTTTTCCGTCGATAATCGTGCGATTCCATCGCCTGCGGCATGGGCGATTGGTCAGCAATCGGCCGAAGCGCTGATTCAACGACATTTACAAGAACATGGTGATTATCCGAAAGATCTTGGTTTGTCTGTATGGGGAACCGCGACCATGCGTACCGGTGGCGATGATATTGCCCAAGCCTTTGCCTTAATGGGGGTTCGTCCTATTTGGGCGCCGGGGTCAAATCGTGTGACGGATTTTGAGATCCTTTCTTGTATGCAATTAGGTCGTCCACGTGTAGATGTGACCTTGCGTGTTTCAGGCTTTTTTCGTGATGCTTTTGCTAACGTAATGCGGCTCTATGATGCGGCGGTACAAGCCATTGCAGCCTATCAAGAGCCTGGCAATGGTAACGTGATTCGTGCCAATGTGGAGGCGCGTAAAAGCACCTTGCTTGCGCAAGGCATGACGGTGGAAGAGGCGAGTCGTCAGGCGACTTATCGTGTGTTTGGCAGTAAACCGGGCGCTTATGGCGCAGGGTTGCAAGGTTTGATTGATGAGCGCTGCTGGGACACCAAGGCGGATCTTGCTGAAGCCTATGTGAATTGGGGCGGTTATGCTTATGGCTCTTATAGCGATGATGTGAATAGCAAAGGTGTTCCTCACAAAATGAGTGGCGAAGGCGTTGAAGCAAAAGACGCTTTTATCGAGCGACTGTCGCAACTGGATGCGGTGGTGCAAAACCAAGACAACCGTGAGCACGATATTCTCGATTCAGACGATTATTATCAGTTTCAAGGCGGCATGACGAATGCGGTTACCGAGTTTAGTGGACAAGCGCCGAGCGTTTATCATAGTGATCACTCTAACCCGAGTTCGCCAAAAATTCGTACCTTAAAAGAAGAGCTAAATCGTGTGGTGCGTTCCCGCGTACTGAACCCTAAATGGATCGAAGCCATGCAAACGCACGGCTACAAGGGGGCATTTGAAATGACCGCGACGGTGGATTATTTGTTTGCTTACGATGCGACAACCGATCTGGT
>CAZBUC010000408.1:0-2386 GCA_964494965.1 uncultured Maribrevibacterium sp. | reverse complement strand
TGTTATTGATATACCTAGACCTTAATGGTGCACTTAGCGCCATTATTGCACTTCACCTGATGTATGTTTTGCCTTATGTGTACCTGACCCTAAAAGGCCCTTATTTGGCTTACGAAGAAGAATACTTACGGCAAGCCAATCGGCTCAATCATCAACCGTGGCGCAATTACGTCTTAATTAAACTCGCCATGCTAAAACCCGCCATTTTTACTGCGTTCGCCATTGGCTTTTCAGTGAGTATCGCCCAGTATTTACCCACCTTAATCGCGGGGGAAGGCCGTTACAGCACCTTAACCACCGAAGCCGTAGCGCAAGCGGCCTCAGGCGACAGAAAACAAGTCGGCAGTATGGCGCTCCTGCAAGCGACCTTTCCTATCTTGGTATTTTGGCTGGCTTTGACCCTACCGCCGCGCTGGACAAGATGGCGGTTGGCACTAAAAATGATGCTTAAGAGGAAAACAAAGTGCTCAGCGTAAAACAGTTTTCACTGTCGTTAAACGGCAACACCCTAATAAACAACCTGCATTTCGACATTGCCGATGGTCAGGTCTTGTCCATCATGGGACCAAGCGGCATTGGCAAATCCAGCCTGCTGCATTTTTTGAGTGGCACGCTTCAGCAGGGCAACCAAGCTGGCGGCTTAATAGCCTCTGGCGAGGTCTCATTGCATGGGGTTGCTCTAAATAACCAAGCCACCGAAAGCCGAAAAGTGGGCTTGCTACAACAAATGCCTTTGCTGTTTCCGCACATGAGTATTATAGAAAACCTGCTTTTTGCAATACCTGAGAATCGCCATAAACAAGACAGATATGCCAGCGCACAACAGGCTTTAGAAAAGCTCGGCATCCCTGACAAAGCCAACGTCCTGCCCAAAGCCCTCTCAGGCGGCCAGCAAGCTCGCGTGGCATTACTTCGTACCCTGCTCGCAAAACCCGACTACCTATTGCTCGACGAACCCTTCAGCAAACTCGACCCCGCTTTAAGACGTGACGTACGTGCTTTTGTGCTTAGCGAAATACAGCAAGCCGAGATACCGGCTCTGCTCGTCACCCATGATCCTGAAGACGCAAAAGCCATGGAAGGACAATGCATTGAGTTAAACGCCAATAACGCATTGCCCATCGATATCACCACTGACAAATAGGCCAAATATGAATTCAATGTTAGATATCAATTCAATACAGTGCATTACACTGACCAACGCACACCTTACCGTCCGAATTTTGACATTAGGAGCCAGTATTCAGTCGATTTACTTAAAGGGGTATGAGCATTCGCTCGTGCTAGGTTCATCAAACCTTTCCGACTATCTTGGTGACGCCAAGTATTTTGGAGCCGTTGTCGGACGAGTCGCCAATCGTATCGCCAAAGGCCATGCCGTTATCGGGGGCGATACTTATCAGCTCCCTCTGAGTTTACCTGAACCTCACCATTTACACGGAGGGCCCGCTGGCACAGGCAGTAAAAATTGGTCGGTCGTCGAGCAAACCGATGATAGGGTGCAACTGCAGACACAACTTAGCGACGGTGAAATGGGATATCCTGGCAACATGGTCGTTAATCTAGTCTATCGATTACTCGATAACAGCTTAGAAATGGACATTACTGCGACCACAGATCGCTTAACGATTTGTCACTTTGCAGGTCACAGCTATCTTAACCTAGATGGCACAGGCTCAATTCTCGACCATCAACTTCACATCAAAGCCGACCATTATTTGCCTGTCGATAACGAGCTGATTCCTACCGGCGAAGTCACTCCTACCGAAGGAAGCGCCTTTGATTTTAATCAGTTACGCCCTATTGGCCGTCACGATTACCCAGGGCTTGATACGAATTTCTGCCTTTCGCTTTGCAACCGCCCATTACAAACCGTAGCGACGCTCAAAGCGCCTATTACTGGGCTTACGCTTGACTACCAAACCACAGCACCAGGATTGCAGGTCTACGACGGACGCCACATTCAGCTCAGTGCAGCATCCAACATCAATAAAGGTGCATTAACCGCCTACGCGGGCCTTGCCCTAGAAGCACAACATTGGCCAGATGCAATTCACCAGTCTCATTTTCCGCCTATTTTGCTAGCGCCGGATGAAAGCTATCAACAAATTACGCGCTATGTTTTTAGGTAGTGGACGTTATGTTTTTAAATAGTGGTTTTAAAAAATGGACGTTAAGATACTGTTTGTAAAAATCTAGATCAGACCAACTCAGTATTTGTGTTTGAAAATATTTCGAAGAACAGAGGATTTCACATTACGAGCTATCATGGCGAAGGCATTAGAGGACATTAAAAAACCATGGTTATACAAGTAAATAGAAAATTAACAAGGAAAGAAAGACAAAATTGAAATGGTTGCGGGAGCAGGATTCGAACCTACGACCT
>CAZBUC010000407.1:0-2388 GCA_964494965.1 uncultured Maribrevibacterium sp. | reverse complement strand
TGATGTGGGAAGACATGTCTTCGAAGAAAATTTTGTTTTCTTGCTCATAGACATCTAGGCCGAGGTAGCCAATTTTGCCAGTGTACAAAGCGTCTATGGCTTCTTGTGCATGAACCAGTGCGCCGCGGCTGGTGTTGATGATCATCACGCCGTCTTTCATTTTGTTTAGGCTGTCTTTGCCGATTAAATGATGGGTGGAGGCATTGAGTGGACAGTGTAAGCTGATGATGTCGCTTCTTTGGTAAAGCTCATCTAGCGGAATGTATTGGCAGCCTTGGTCAATTAGCGCTTGTGATGGCGATAAGTCGTAACATAATACGTCACAACCAAAGCCTTTCATGATGCGACAAAATGCTGCGCCAATCCGCCCTGTACCTATGCAGCCAACGGTTTTACCCGCTAGATTAAAACCCAGTAGTCCTTCTAAGGCGAAGTTACCTTCTTTGACTCTGTGGTAAGCGCGATGGGTTTTACGATTTAGGGTCATAATCAGCGCGACGGCGTGCTCGGCAACGGATGTCGGGCTGTAGTCGGGAACATGAAATACCGTGATACCACTGGTTTTGGCGGCGTCTAGGTCGACGTTGTTAAATCCCGCACAGCGCAAGGCAATGGTTCTGATGCCTTGTTGTTTTAAGCGCTGAATGACTTCAGCATTAACATCGTCGTTGACAAAGCAAGACACGGCGTCAAAGCCTTGCACTAAGCTGATAGTTTCCATGCTTAGACGACTTTCAAAATAGGTCATGGACAATAGCGTGTTATCTGTGTGGGCTGCAAGCGTCCTTTTATCGTAGGGTTTGCAGGAAAAAACAGCGACTTTCATATCGATTACGTCCTATAGATGGCTTTAAATAATAGGGTATTTATAGCCTAAAAACGCATTAAACGCTTTGGTTTGGTCGATAAACCTTGATATAAAACAAGATGTAATGCACAGAAAAGCAATCTGTCTCAGTACTGTCCGGTTACTGAGACAGCACGTCTAGGGTATTCAATAACCATTCTAGCTCTTCATCGCTTTTTAGGCGGCTTGCCATGATTTTTTCATGTTCCATAACACGTTCGTTGAGGGTTTGGAAAAAAGCCTTTCCTTGTTGGGTCATAAAAAGAGCGTAAGAACGGCGATCATTGATCGCTGGGCGGCGTTCTAAAATATCCATTTTTTCCAATTTATCGACCGCTGCAACCATAGCGGATCTGTCATTACCAAGCGCTTGTGCTACAGCGGTTTGAGTCAATCCAGGGTTGCGTTCAACTATTGCGATGATAGCGAATAAGCCTGGGCTAATGCCTAAGTCTGAACAGACTTCAGAGAACTTGCTGAAGAAGTTCATTTGTGCACGGCGTAAGCGATAGCCAAGAAGGTGGTTTAACACACCAAAGTCTACAGTTTGGTCTGTTTTATTTGAATCGTCAGCCATTAGAGTCTCGTTTTTTATTGGGTAGAGACGCATTGTAATATAAAAATACTTATTGGTGTAATGCTAAACAATTTAAATAAATGTCTAAAAAGTAATATAAAAAATAATCTATAAACAACAAAGCAGGCCAATGCCTGCTTTGTTAGTAGTGTGTCGGTAAGAGGCGCCGTAGCGTTATCTGATGTTTGAGTGATTAGCCAATTAGGTGTACCAATCCCAATGTGATGCTCGGGAAGAGAATCAGTAGGGCGACTCGCACCACGTCAGAGATCAAAAATGGAATGACCCCTTTAAAACACTCTTTCAATTTGAGCGTATCGTCAAAGGATTTGATGATAAAGACGTTCATGCCAACGGGTGGGGTGATGAGTCCGACCTCGACAACAATAAGTGCGAGAATACCAAACCAAATGCCTAAGTCCGCTTGTGGGATACCAAAATCCATCACCATGATGATAGGAAAATAGATAGGAATGGTCAGTAATATCATCGCCAAGCTGTCTAAAAAACACCCCATGACCAAATAGGTCAATAGCATTAACACCAAAATAGTATACGGTGATAAACCAGAGTTCTGAATCAGCTCGACGCCTAAATCAGGTAGTCTTGATAAGGCGATAAACACACTAAAAAGATCGGCACCTAATACAATGAAAAAGATCATCGCCGAAGATACCGCCGTGCGTAATAAACAGGTCAGTAAGCCATTTGCTCGCATTTTTCCGTGGGTAAACGCGAGTATTGCTGTTAAGACGACGCCTACCGAAGCGGCCTCAGTCGGGGTGAAAATCCCCATGTAGATGCCACCCAATACAATCAAGAAAATGGTCGTAATGTGCCACACATCTTTGGTGGATCTTATTTTTTGTGCCCAAGTGGTTTTTTCTCCGCGAGGCCCAGAATCTGGATAAATACGCACATAAATAGCAATCGCCAATATGTAACCGCCTGCGGCTAAAAAGCC
>CAZBUC010000406.1:0-2390 GCA_964494965.1 uncultured Maribrevibacterium sp. | reverse complement strand
CTTGCATTGGGGTAGCATTTAGCTAATTTCCTCTGTTATTGGGTAATCATAAAAAACACCACAAAAGCGACTTGGTTACCAAGTCGCTTTTAGTCCCCCTCTAGTCGTTTCCAGCCACCTCCCGCCCGTAGCGAAAAATTACACTGAGTTCATTGATAGTCACTCCTTTTAAAAGCCCATATTTGATAGGTAAGGAAGAACAATGAACGCAGCAGAGTTACACGACAAGTCCATTATCATTGACGGTTTGATATGTGCGAAATATAACCGCGAATTGTTTGAAGATATGGCAAAAGGCAAGTTGACGGCGGCGAATTGCACTGTGTCGTTTTGGGAAAATTTCGAAGGCACGGTTCGCAATGTGGTTGAGATGAATCAGCTGATTGAAGCCAACAGTGATTTGTTATTAAAAGTCCGAACTACAAAAGACATCCACCGTGCTAAAGCGCAAGGCAAAACGGGGGTGATGATGGGCTTTCAAAATGCCCATGCGTTTGAAGATCAAATCGGTTATGTGCAGATTTTTAAAGACCTTGGCGTGGGCATAGTACAGATGTGCTACAACACGCAAAATTTGGTTGGCACGGGCTGTTATGAGCGCGATGGCGGTTTATCTGGCTATGGTCGCGAGATTGTGGCGGAAATGAATCGTGTCGGTATGTTGTGTGATTTGTCTCACGTTGGACCAAATACCGCGAAAGAAGTCATCATCGAATCGAAAAAGCCAGTAGCGTATTCCCATTGCCTACCTGCAGGTTTGAAAGAACATCCACGTAATCGCACCGATGAAGAGCTTAAGTTCATCGCCGACAATGGCGGTTTTGTCGGTGTCACCATGTTCGCGCCTTTCTTAAAAGCCGGTATTAACGCGACCATTGACGATTACGTAGAAGCCATTCAGTACATCTACAACATTGTTGGTGAAGATGCGATTGGCATCGGCACCGACTTTACCCAAGGTCACGGTTACGACTTCTTCGAATACCTAACCCACGACAAAGGCTATGCCCGCCGTCTAACGCGCTTTGGCGAGATCATCAATCCGCTGGGTATGCGTACGGTTGGCGATTTTCCGAACTTGACCGAAGCCTTGTTGAAGCATGGTTTTAGTGAGCGTCAGGTAGTGAAGATTATGGGGGAGAATTGGGTGAATCTTCTTGCTGAAGTATGGGGAGAATAACGATGACGACACATGCGCCAGAAATGCCAATTTTAGTGGATGACGAAACCGGTGTTTGGACGACGGATGCGCTGCCAATGCTGTATGTGCCGCGTCACTTTTTTGTCAATAACCACATGGGCATTGAAGACGAGATCGGTGCCGAGCGTTATGCCGAGATTTTATACAAAGCGGGTTACAAGTCTGCCTATTTTTGGTGTGAACAAGAGTCTGCATGTCATGGTATTTATGGCGAAGACATTTGGCACCACTACTTGAAGCGCCTTTCTCAACGTGGCTGGGGCTTTTTTATTACCGAAGCATTAGACATTGAAAAAGGCACGGCAAAAGTGCGTTTAGAAAACTCGGCCTTTGTTTATCACTACGAAAAGATCCACGGTAAAAAAGTCAACCGCAAAGTAGATTACATGTTCACTGGCTGGTTTGCTGGTGCATTAGATCAGATTTTAGCAAGCAAAGGGTTGGCGACTCGTACGAAAGCGATTCAAACCCAGAGCGCAGCCGAGGAAGGGTGTGATGTAGGGTATTTCCACGTTTCTCCACTGTAATTTGTAGGTGAGGGCACGGGCAGGTGCTCTCTCTTTTTACGTTTCATTTTTATGATTTTGCCAGTTAGGCGGGGTTTTGCTATGTCCCAGTATGATGCGTTGTTCGAGCCACTTAACATTAATAAATTAACCATCCGCAATCGTATTGTCAGTACGGCTCATGCCGAGGTGTATGCCACTGATGGTGGCATGACGACAGATCGTTATGTGAAGTATTACGAAGAAAAAGCCAAAGGTGGTTGTGGCTTGTGTATTTGTGGCGGTTCCAGTGTGGTGTCTATCGATAGTCCACAAAGCTGGTGGAGTTCGGTGAATTTATCGACAGATCGCATTATTCCTCATTTCCAAAATCTTGCCGATGCGGTGCATAAGCATGGCGGCAAAATTATGATTCAAATTACGCATATGGGGCGTCGTTCTCGCTGGGATGGTGAAAATTGGCCAAACCTAATGTCGCCTTCTGGTATTCGTGAACCGGTTCATCGTGCGACCTGCAAAACCATCGAAGTCGAAGAAATGTGGCGCATTATTGGTGATTTCACCCAAGCGGCGCGTCGCGCTAAAGAAGGTGGCTTGGATGGCGTGGAATTGTCTGCGGTTCACCAACATTTAATCGATCAGTTTTGGTCGCCACGGGTCAACAAACGTACTGACGAATGGGG
>CAZBUC010000405.1:0-2391 GCA_964494965.1 uncultured Maribrevibacterium sp. | reverse complement strand
TGAGGTGCTCCACAGCAACTCCATTAAACTTTCGTGCATTCTCGATCACCCTTATGTTCGAGCCAGCTACCGGGGTCCCGGTATCTGCCTATTATAATTTAGGCAGATCATTTTATCAGGCCCGTAAGGCTATTAAAGCCTCGGTTTTTTTGTTTATTTCCAGCTACTTCCGCTCTTAAACGTTTAATACTAAGTCATTGCAGAAACTTTATTATTAAATAAAGACCCTTGAAATCCATAAACACTTAGGCAATGACTTTTCTATGTGCATCCCTGCTCGCTAAGATCGAACTTTTAAAATTCTTTTGGTCGCTTATTCTAACAAGAATATGCAAAAACGGCGGCATTGAAATACGATTCAAGCCGCCTACTTTATGGTGGTCACAACTTAACAGCACCTAGGACCACACAAAGTTTTGATCAAGTCGCTCTTTGCAGAAGCATAGTACGAATATTACCAATTGCTTTAGTTGGGTTTAACCCCTTAGGGCAAACGTTTACGCAATTCATAATACCATGACAACGGAAAACACTAAATGGATCATCTAAATCACTTAAGCGCTCTTGTGTTGCCGTGTCTCGGCTGTCTGCCAAGAAACGATAGGCTTGTAGCAAACCTGAAGGCCCGATGAACTTATCTGGATTCCACCAGAAAGATGGACATGCAGTGGAACAACAAGCACACAAAATACACTCGTATAGACCATCAAGCTTTTCACGCTCTTCTGGGCTTTGCAAACGTTCAATAGCTGGCGCTGGCGTATCATTAAGCAAGTACGGACGAATTTTCTCATACTGCTTATAAAACTGACCCATATCGACAACAAGGTCGCGAACAACCGGCAATCCAGGTAAAGGACGAAGTACTAGCTTACCATTTTTAGCCGCTTCAGACACAGTCGTGATGCAAGCTAGGCCATTTTTTCCTGACATATTCATACCATCAGAACCACAAACACCTTCACGGCATGAACGACGGTAAGAAATACTTGGATCTTGAGCCTTAAGCAGGTTCAAAACATCAAGCACCATCAAGTCTTTACCTGCTGGCAACTCGATTTCATAATCCTGCATATAAGGAGCGTCGTCCTTCTCAGGATTGTAGCGATAAATACTAACTAACATTGACATATCTCCTTAGTATGAACGAGCCTTGGGTGGGAAAGCTTCCATCGTTTTTGGCGCAAAATTCACGTCACGCTTGGTCACTTTCTTATCCGCTGGATGGAACAAAGAATGCTTCAACCAATTCTCGTCGTCCCGCTCAGTAAAGTCATTACGGGCATGCGCACCGCGACTTTCTTTACGGAATTCAGCAGGAATGGCTGTCGCTTCTGCCACTTCTAATAGATTCTCTAATTCAAGCGCTTCAATTCGAGCTGTGTTAAACGCCATACTCTTATCAGCAAGATTAAGATTCTCAACGCGAGCACGAATCTCTTTAAGTTGAGCCAAGCCTTTCTGCATTGCCTCACCATCGCGGAACACGCCGAAATAGAGTTGCATTACACGCTGAAGATCAGCACGAACGGCCGCCACATTTTCACCGCCCGTTGAATTATTAAGACGATTCAATCGAACCAAAGCTTGGTCAATATTGGTGTCATCAGCGTCTAACGAATCAAAACCTTCATCTAACGACTTTTTAACATGCAAACCCACTGCGCGCCCGAATACAACCAAGTCAAGCAGAGAGTTACCACCAAGGCGGTTAGCACCGTGCACGGATACACAAGCCGCTTCACCACAGGCATAAAGACCATCAATAATGATATCTTCACCCGCTTCGTTTTGCTTAAGCGCTTGTCCACCAATATTGGTAGGAATTCCACCCATCATATAGTGACAAGTAGGAATCACCGGAATCGGCTCTTTTACTGGATCAACGTGCGCAAATGTACGAGAAAGCTCTAGAATACCTGGAAGGCGTTTGTTCAACGTCTCTTCGCCCAAGTGATCCAATTTAAGCAATACGTGATCACCATCTGGACCACAACCACGACCCTCTAGAATTTCAAGGATCATAGAACGAGCAACAACGTCACGACCAGCAAGGTCTTTTGCATTCGGCGCATAACGCTCCATGAAACGCTCGCCGTCTTTATTGATTAGGTATCCACCTTCACCGCGACAACCCTCTGTTACCAGCGTACCCGCACCATAAATACCGGTTGGATGAAACTGCCACATTTCCATATCTTGCATTGGGAAACCAGCGCGCAACGCCATACCAACACCATCACCCGTGTTGATGTGAGCATTAGTTGTGGACTGATAAATACGACCTGCACCACCTGTCGCAATAACGGTTGCTTTCGCCTTTAGATAAACGGTCTCACCTGTCTCTACGCAAAGCGCAATAACACCAACAACCGCATCTTCTTTATTTTT
>CAZBUC010000404.1:0-2392 GCA_964494965.1 uncultured Maribrevibacterium sp. | reverse complement strand
GGTAAAACGCTTTTTGTGCAGGCCAATAATCAAGGACATTAGGTGGCAGATTAATAACAAGATCCTGGTCGGTTTCTAACCACCAACCCCCTCGGTTCTTTGTTACAGATGTGATGATAACACGAGCAATTGCAAAGCCAGCTTTTGGCTGCCACTGCAAATTTTGCTGCCACAATCCCTTTTTAGCAACTCGGGCCGCATTTTCTGCCGCCTCAAAACACGCTTGATAATCTAAGTTGGGAGGTACCGCGATGCGGTAGCCAAGCCCTTTGGATAGTAGCTGACTCGACACTGAAATACGATCTTTATCGAAGAGATAGTACAAATAACGACCGTATCGGTCACGATCACTTTTCCCCGGCTCAATGTAAACAAACGACCCAAGATGCGAGCGAACAAACTGCGTGGCTTCCATAGCAAAAGGCTCATGACGGCCCGCTTTATGGTCGAGCTCTGGTGTGTCTACACCCACTAAACGCACTTTTCGACCGTCAGTGAGATGTATTGTATCACCATCCACCACTCGTTCGATGCGAGCCTTTTCCAGTGTGCCCCTTGCTGTGCACAGCTCGCTAGCATCGACCGCTACCGACAAAAACAAAAAAAGCGCCAAGAGAGCTTGGCGCTTTTTTAAAAAGGTCACAGTCATTCCACCAATTACTTAGTAGTACGACGAGCTCCGAAACGCTTGTTGAAGCGATCAACACGACCACCAGTGTCCAACATTTTCTGTTGGCCTGTGTAGAATGGGTGACAGTTGCTACATACGTCGATGTGCATGTCTTTACCGTGTGTTGAGTTCAAGTTCAAAGTGTTACCACAAGTACAAGTTGCAGTAAGCGCTGAGTAAGTTGGGTGGATATCTTTTTTCATTGTAGTTACCTTAAAGTTTGGTGTGCCGCCACTTGATCGATATAAAGATGGGCTATCGCCTCGCCAAGCACCGCACGTTTCGTTGTACAGACATTGTACAGTGGATCCAAGAACGGCGTATTTTAGGGATCTATGATCCAATCAGCAACCTTTTTATCACGCTTTTCTTATAAAATTGTGGCTCGCCCTTAGTCGCTACTCTGACGTACACTTACCTTATTCATTAAAAACTCTCATTTTTGCTCTATTAAAAGGTTCAATCAAACGCATGTCTGAAGCGATTCTTACACTTCACCCATACATTAAAGTCGCTTTGCCCGTGCCGATGCGGACACTCTTTGACTATAAAGTCCCTAGAGCGACCGCCCTCAGGCATGAGCTGAAACCGGGTATGCGGGTCAAGGTTCCCTTTGGAAACAGCAGTCGTCTTGGCGTTATTGTGGCATTAAGTCACACCAGCGACTGGGAGCATGATCTGGTTAAGCCACTGACGTCCTTATACGATGAAGCTCCTGTCATCAGTGCCGAACTCATGGCCTTGTGTGAATGGGCCGCCCGTTATTATCATCATCCTATTGGCGACGTTATTTTTCATGCCTTACCTGTGCTGTTACGAAAAGGCGAAAAAGCCGAGTTTCGTACTGAAAACTGGTGGTTTACCACAGCACAAGGGCAAGCCTTTTCATTGGAGCAGTTAAGCCGAGCACCGCGCCAGCAAGATTTCCTTAAAGCGGTTCAACAACACCCGAATGGCTTAAGCCAACAGGCTGCGGCCGTATTAGACCTTGCTCCTGCTGCAGGCAAAAGCTTGGAAGACAAAGGGTTATTGCGACGAGAGCCTCGCTCTTTTAATAAAGGCGGAGAAAGACACGCTCATCAGACCCAAGTGCCGCCAACACTTAACCCAGAACAGTCCCGAGCCACAGAACATTTATTGGACCATCGCCACCACTTTCATGTTGCCCTGCTTGATGGCGTGACTGGCAGTGGCAAGACCGAAGTATTCTTACGCTTAATCGAACATCTGATTAAAGAAGACAAGCAAGTTCTGGTGATGGTGCCTGAAATAGGACTCACGCCACAAACCCTAAAGCGCTTTGAAGTCCGCTTTAATACCGATATTGTGCTCATGCATTCCAATATGAACGATCGGGAGCGCTTAGATGCTTGGCTATTGGCCGCCAGCGGTCATGCTAAAATCATTATAGGTACCCGCTCTGCGGCGTTTATTCCCGCCCCTAACCTTGGCTTAATCGTCATTGACGAAGAGCATGATACTTCTTATAAGCAGCATGAAGGGTTTCGTTATCATGCTCGTGATCTAGCCATAAAACGAGCACAAGCGTTGGACATCCCCGTTTTATTGGCCTCGGCTACGCCATCCTATGAAAGCCTAACAAACGCCATACAAAAACGTTTTGCTTGGCTAAAACTGCGACACAGAGCGGGCAATGCCCACATTCCCCAAATGGAGCGTGTGGACCTACGTGGCAAAACTCTGGTACACGGTTTTAGCGAG
>CAZBUC010000403.1:2145-2393 GCA_964494965.1 uncultured Maribrevibacterium sp. | reverse complement strand
TAACTAACTCAGAAGCTGAATTAGCATTAGCGCTCTCAAATGGACTGTCTCTTAAAGCCTTTGCGGATCGAAAATCCTTGAGCATACAAACCGTGCGTAGCCAACTTAAAGCCGTTTTTGTTAAGCTTCAGGTAAAGTCACAAGCTGAATTAGTTAGAAAGTTGATCGCCAGCGCCATTAATATCGTAACCTAATAGGAGAGAACCTATTGTCGATAAGCATAATTTTCGATCTGACTATCAGTAAAT
>CAZBUC010000403.1:0-2135 GCA_964494965.1 uncultured Maribrevibacterium sp. | reverse complement strand
TTGGAGAATGCAAACAGGAGTGACGAAAGATGAACCTCACTAAAGCAACGCAAGAAAGACTGATCAGCATCGTCCGAAGAGCGGGGCAAGAAATCGTCATGCCGAATTTTCGCCAACTCAGCGCAGCCGATGTGGAAACCAAAAGCAGCGTCACCGACTTGGTCACCATTGCCGACAAAGCCAGTGAAACCTTCATCACTCAGGAAATTCAACTGGCCTTTCCTGATTGGGAAATCGTTGGTGAGGAAGCCGTTGCCGAAGACACTTCCACCACAGACAAAATAGCCACCGCTGATACCTGCGTCATCATAGATCCCATCGACGGCACCTGGAACTACGCCCATGGTTTGTCTGACTTCGGCATCATACTTGCCGTGGTAGTAAAAGGCATTACCCGCTTTGGCCTACTGTATGACCCAGTCAACGACGACTGGATATACGCCAATCTCGGCGAAGGAGCGTTTTTTCAACGCACCGCTCTTAATGAAAAAAGGCAACACCAAACACCATCACAAGCCCCCTTAGCTCTAAAAATAACCGCCGAACCCGACCTCGACAAGCTCACCGGCATCATGTCCGTTAACGCTTACAAAGGCCAAAAAAAGCAAGACTTTGCCCTCAAAGCAAGCCGATTTGTACGCATCAACAACATGCCCTCTTGCCCAGCGTATCGCCAAATCGCCCAAGGTCATTTCAACTTCAGCCTCACCTACAAAATGCTGCCATGGGATCACGCCGCTGGCGTACTGATTCACACCGAAGCGGGCGGTATCTGCCGAACACTCGACGGCCAAGAATACAACCCAGCCATGCTAGAAGGCGAAATGCTTGCGGCCCAGTCAGAAGAACAATGGCAAGCACTGGCGGAGTGGTTTTTGTCGCTGAATACTAAATTCACGCTATAATTACTTTCAACACAACAACATGGGTGTTAAGTATGGATAAGCATCGTGCTTTACAAATACTAGCAGATAGTAAAAAAGAATTAGCTAAGCGCTATGGTGTTATCGACCTAGCCTTGTTTGGTTCTACTGCACGCAACACTGCATCGCCACAGAGTGATGTTGATGTGTTAGTCACCTTTGATGGCTGCGCCACGGCAAAACGCTATTTTGGCGTTCAATTTTATTTAGAAGACTTACTTGGTTGCCCCGTTGATTTAGTGACGGATAAAGCATTAAGACCAGAACTTCGGCCTTATGTAGAGCGAGATAAAGTCAATGTTTGAAGCAGGACAACGAGAGTGGCGACTCTATATTGACGATATGATCGGCTTCGCCGAGAAAGTACTTTCCTATACAGAAGTACCCATTCGAACGTAGAAAACAACCCACCTTTTACTAAACGTAATCTGTGGCATAATGCCAAAACATATAGAGCAAAGAGACAACAGGGATATGATCGAAGAAAATCTACCCTCAGTACGTTGGAAACAACGGTTTGAGAATTATAAAAAAGCCTTGTTGCAACTAAACGAAGCCGTCGAAGCCTACGACGAAAAATCGCCAAACATCATAAAAGAAGGCGTTCTACAGAGATTCGAATTCACCCACGAACTGGCTTGGAAGGTGTTAAAAGACTACCTTGAATACGAAGGTCATCAAAACATCACAGGATCAAGAACCGCAACAAGACTGGCGTTTAACATTGGCCTAATTGAAGATGGTCAAATATGGATGGACATGATAGAAAGCCGTAATAAAACCGTACACGCCTACGATGCGAGCATTCTTGAAACAGAGTTTTCAAAGGTACGCGAAAGCTATAACGCCTGCTTCATTCAACTGAAAGAAAAATTGTCTACCCTATGACTCTCTCTCAATTTGGCATTCCAACATCCTTGCTAGAAAAAATGTCTGAGACTTTTTCAAAATACCCAGACATTCAAAAAGTCACCCTGTTTGGCTCCCGCGCCACAGGGAACTTTCGAAACGGCTCAGATATAGACCTGTCTATTTCGACACCAAAAGCAGACATCATCCCCACGCTTCGTATTGAACTCGACGATTTGAACAGCCCATACATGATCGACTTGGTGGATGAAAACAACCTCACCAACCAAGCCCTATTGAAACAGATTCGAGAAACTGGGGTGGTTATTTACGCCACACAAACTTAGCCTGAATCATAACTAT
>CAZBUC010000402.1:0-2397 GCA_964494965.1 uncultured Maribrevibacterium sp. | reverse complement strand
GCTGGTGATTCACACAGCATCACAGCTCAACAACCCGCAGGGGACAGGAGTATATTTCACTTCGTATAAAGACGATTCGAAGAAAGGCGACACCAACGGCGACGGAACAGCCAGCACCCCCGGCAATACCGACTGGCACGGAATTTACAACCAGCAACTGGTGGATTATTATACCTGGGGAAATATTCTGTATTCCAAAAACGCAGATTGAGGCGGTTTCGGCGCTAAAGCATTTTGGGTGGATTTGTGGTGTTTTTTTTGGGAGCAAGTAAATAGTTTTATCAATGATTTGACGAATTTGTTGAAATTTTATTTTGATTCTGAACCTTTGCGAAATCGCAATACCTTCAAGTATACCTTGCACCTAAAGAAACCAGGAATTATGCTGGAAAATCCATTTTGCTGTAGTAATAGCCGGACCTGAAACACTTGTTGCCATCAAACTAAATGAGGGTGGCATTTATTTCTATTCTATATCCCACAAGGATCAGGTGATAAAATCAGGAAAGGTTATCATACAATAATAATTCGTAAAAGCATGACATTTTACAATATCACTCAAAAGCGTGATATTCAAAAATATCACTCAAAAGCGTGATTTATTTGTTTATCACGTATATTTGTGATACATTTGAAAAAAAGCGATATGACAAGCATAATAACCGGTGATATTGTACATTCACAGAAAGTAAGCCCGCAAATTTGGTTGGAGAAACTAAAATCGGAATTAAGCACATTTGGAACCAATCCTGATAACTGGGAAATATACCGTGGTGATAGTTTTCAGGTGGAGATTGAAAACCCGTTGAATGCCCTTTGGGCAACTATAAAAATAAAGGCGGCTGTTAAATGTATCAAACAGATAGATGCCCGAATGGCAATAGGTATAGGCGAAAAAAACTATGAAAGTTCAAATATCACAGAATCAAATGGAACTGCTTTTGTTTATTCGGGTGCGATATTTGAAAAACTGGTAAAGGAAAAACAAAACCTGGCGATCGCAACCTCATCTGAACCATTTAACAAAGAAATGAACCTGCTGTTGCGCTTTGCCCTGATCGCCATGGACAATTGGACTGCAAACTCCGCTGAGATGGTTTTCCTTGCATTGACAAATCCGGGTTGTTCACAAAAAGAATTGGGAGAAATGCTTGGCATTAAGCAAAATGCTGTAAGTAACAGATTAAAGCGGGCGTATTATGATGAAATTACAGACCTGCTTACTATGTACCAAATCAAAATAAAGGAAATTATTGAATGATACTCACCAAACTAATATTGGCGCACCTTTTGGGTGATTTTATATTGCAACCAAATTCCTGGGTTATTGCCAAGGAAAAGAAAAAACTAAAAGCCTGGCAGCTATATACTCATGCACTGGTGCATTTTGCGTTGATAATTATGCTTGTCGGGCAGATATCTTTTATTAAATGGGCACTATTGTTAACAGGTGTCCATTTAATTACCGACGTATTGAAATTGTATTTTCAAAATGACAAAACCAAGCGCTTGTGGTTTTTTACCGACCAGATAATCCACATTGCGGTAATAATTTTGGTGTGGTCGTTGAGCCAGTCAACTTCAATTTTACCGGAAATAGTAAAAGATGAAAAATTTCTTTTGCTCACCACATGCGTGTATGCCCTTACTCAGCCGGTATCGGTATTGGTCAGGAATATAATATCGCGGTGGGCACCGGATACAAATTCAGATAACTCCGGTTCATTGGCAAACGCAGGGAATTACATCGGAATTCTTGAACGGTTGTTTGTGTTTGCTTTTATTGTAACAGGAAATTGGGATGGAATTGGATTTTTGCTGGCTGCAAAATCAGTTTTCCGTTTTGGTGATTTAAAGGAATCGAAAGACAGAAAACTTACTGAATATGTATTGATTGGCACACTTTTAAGTTTTGGCATAGCCATCTTAACCGGGGCAATATACAATGCGGTAAAAATATTTTAGACCCGGCAATTTTCAGGCAAATCAGCGTAGATTTCCTGTTTGGATAAACGACTTCGTATCCTCCATTGCCCAAACAGCAGGGTCAAATCCGATACCTGGCCAGGTGCCGTCTACCACAAATATGCTTTGTACAAAACCAGCACATTGAGTATGCGCAAATACTGATCTTCGGTAAAGTAGCAACGGCATTGTGGTAAAGCACCCGACATGTAATTGGTAGCAAATGGCGCGTAGTGATTTCCGGAATCATCCTTTACACTGCCCACATAACTGCATGTCAGCGATACCCGACCCTCCAGACCCGGATCGGCAGGTGTATCGCAACACAGGTCGCCGGTTGCGGCACAGTTGGAGCCATTGGCCTGTTCTTTGCCAAAAGCAGTTTCGTGGGTATGGTACAATCCCAACAGGTGGCCTGCCTGCTCAATAAGT
>CAZBUC010000401.1:0-2400 GCA_964494965.1 uncultured Maribrevibacterium sp. | reverse complement strand
TAGCCAGTTTGATTTTGACACATGATCCAGACGGTGTGGTGCCTGGCTTAAATGAGGTAAGTCCCGAAGAGCAGCCACCTGTGTTTATCGTGTTTTGGGCGTTTAGAATCATGGTAGCCATGGGTATATTAATGGTTGCCTTTGGTGTGTGGGGACTCATTCTGCGTTACAAAGGGAACTATTATAAGTCGACTCGCTTCTTGCAGGGCTTACGTTTCATGAGTGTTACGCCTTTCATTGCTGTTTTGGCCGGTTGGGTTGTGACAGAAGCAGGGCGAGCGCCTTGGTTGATATATGGTGAGATGACTCATGCACAAGGTCTGACTCCGTCACTGACCGGAGGCATGGCCTTGGCTACCTTAATTGGCTACGTTCTGGTCTACGCCATGGTGTTTAGTGCGGGAGTGTATTACTTGCTAAAAGTGTTCCGTGATGGCCTTGAAAAAGCCAATCAGCCTCATGAAATGCCTTAGATAGAGCGTGCGAAGCGACCTTTTTCGGCCGCGCATACTGGCTTAGAAGGAGATAAATAATGGAACATACATTGGATTTGACGCTTATTTGGGCGGGCATTATTGCTTTTGGTGTGATGATGTATGTGTTGATGGATGGCTTTGATCTGGGGCAGGGGATTTTATTTCCTTTTGCGCCAGATGATCATCACCGCGATATTATGATGAATTCTGTTGCGCCAATATGGGATGGTAACGAGACTTGGCTGGTTTTGGGGGGCGCTGGCTTATTGGCGGCGTTTCCTTTGGTATATTCGGTCTTTTTACCAGCGCTGTATTTCGGTGTCTTTTTAATGTTGGCGGGTTTGATTTTTCGCGGGGTTGCGTTTGAGTTTCGTTTTAAAGCTAAAAAGTCGCGTTATCTTTGGGACTGGTCGTTTGCGGGTGGCTCAACGCTTGCTGCTTTTGCACAAGGGGTTGTAGTAGGTGCCTATATCCAAGGTTTTAAGACGGAAAACTTTGTTTACGTGGGTGGGGCTTTTGATTGGTTAACGCCTTTTACTGTGATCACAGGTTTGGGATTGGTTGCAGGCTATGCTTTGCTTGGCTGTACTTGGTTGATCCTTAAATCTGAAGGTGCTGTTCAGCAATGGGCCTATTCATTGGCGCCTCGTCTTTTGTTGGCTGTTCTGGCGGTCTTTGCAGTTATTAGTGTCTATACTCCGTTTGTTGATGAACGTGTTATGGCGCGTTGGTTTGATAGTGTGAGTATATTATGGCTGCTTCCTGTACTGGCTTTAGCGTGCGTCTATGTGATTTATAATTCGGTACGCAAGCAGCAAGAGGGTATTCCTTTTGTGGCAACAATTGGCTTATTTTTCTTCACCTACATGGGCTTGTTGGCCAGTAAATGGCCCTACATGGTACCACCAAACTATACCTTGTATGACGCGGCTTCTTCTTATGAATCCCAGTTGTTCCTGTTGGTTGGTTTTGTGTTTGTCATCCCGATTGTGCTGGCTTACACCGCTTGGAGCTATTGGGTTTTCCGCGGTAAGGTACGAGGCGGATACCACTAGGTGAAATCAACTGATAAAGAGCAAGCCATCTCTTCGGGTCAAGCGCTTTTGTCTTTGCTGGTGCAGCAGCAAAAGCGTTTGATGCTGACTGGGGTGTTGATCGGTGCTCTAGCGACTCTTGTATTAATTTTTCAATGGTTTTGGGTGGCTAGACTCGTGGATGAGGTAGTGCGCCAACAAGAACCCTTGTCTTATGCGGGTGTCATTCTCATTCTTTTGGCATTGGTGTTTCGTGCTGCATTAGTTCGTTGGCAAGATGTGTTATGTGCAAAAGCCAGTATCAATGTGCGCTCGCTTTTGCGTCGTAGATTGTTGAGTTTTTGGCATAGGCGCAGTGCCGTTGAGAATCTGAGCCATTCGCCTGCTGCTTTGGCGAGTCAGTGGCTTGAAGATATTGAGTCTATGGATGGGTATTTTTCTCGCTATTGGCCACAACAGTATCTCACTGTGGTGTCGCCATTGATGATTTTGCTGGTGGTTTTTTATGTAAATTGGGTGGCCGGTTTACTGTTACTCATTTCAGCTCCCTTGATTCCATTATTCATGGTGTTGGTTGGTAAAGGCGCTCAGCGACTTAATCAAAGTTATTTGTCACAACGCCAGCGTTTGGCCGGACATTTTTTAGACAGAGTGAAGCATTTGGCCACGATCCGTTTATTTGGTGCGAGCAAAGAGACGAGTGAAGATATCCTTGATAAAAGCGATCGCTATCGAATCATTGTCATGAAAACCCTACGCATTGCTTTTTTGTCATCGGCAGTGTTGGAGTTTTTTACCAGTGTCGCTGTTGCTTCTATCGCGGTCTATATTGGTTTTGCGCTGTATGGTGCCATTACGTGGGGCCCAGCCGCTGAAATCACTCTGTTTAG
>CAZBUC010000400.1:0-2400 GCA_964494965.1 uncultured Maribrevibacterium sp. | reverse complement strand
TTCAGACCAATGTTTGCACGGGAGACAGTGGGGGAAATGTACGGGAGGTTTCGGGAACGGGGATAAGTTTACGCGAACGTCAAACCGCTTGCGGGTTGGTGTCAGCGTCAATCCCCGGACTTGATCCTAGCATTTTGATATCAAAACAAATTTGTAACGCTTACTTCTTCGTGAAGAAGCTTTTGTATATCCGCCTTGTAGCTATAAAGGAAAATTTGGTGTGTATTTGGTAAAGCAGTCCCAATTAAAAGCATGTAACATAAAATAGCATCAAATCTCTATCATAGGTTGCAATTCTTCAACCGATCTGCATTATCTAACATGGATGTTCTTCCACTAAGGTACAAAGAGATGAAGTTTGGTACAGAAGATAGTTCGGTAGTTAAACTGAACACGATTTACGACTACGCAAACTTCTATACCTCTGCCTTAAAACCCGTTCCAGGGAGAAGCTGGAATTTCAGGCTAACCTATTTAGATGCCTTCGCCGGGTCAGGACGTTTTGTGTTAGGCGGCAGGGAGATCGATCCAGGAATCACATTACCTATCTCAAATGATACAGAAGACTTCAGCAAAGTAGTAGAAGGCTCAGCCATTAGGGCCCTGCGCGTCGACAACCCATTCGACAAGTACATTTTTTCAGATACAAAACGCTCAAACGTCACCGCATTGTCAGAAATGAAAACTGAATTCCCACATTTGAGTGACCGAATAGAAATTACTCATAGTGATGCTAATGATGTTGTAAAGGCATTCTGTTCACGTATGAAACAAAATGATCGTGCAATGGTCTTCCTTGACCCCTTCGGCAATCAAGTGGATTTTGAAACTTTAAGAGTTATTGCGAACACCGGAAAAATTGATCTTTGGTATTTGTTCCCATCATGGTGGGGAATTGTCAGACAAATAACAAACGACGGTCGAATACTGGCGGACGCGGAAGCTTCCCTTGCACGCGTATTCGGAACCAAGGACTATCGAGATGAGTTGGTGAAGCTTAGAAGCATGCCCGACTTACTGGAGCCAGATCGAAAGGTATGGGAAAAGATTGCTGACGCTGATTCTGTGACGCGATATATGATAAAACGTATGCAGACAATATTTGGTCAAGGTGTATCAGAAAGGTGGCTTCCTTTGGGGCAGAACGGAGCGCCCGGTTATTCCTTAATATTTGCCTGTGCTAACCAGAAAGACAGGGCTAGGAAACTAGCCTTCAAGGTCGCAAGTCACGTGATGAGCCGGAGTTAATGTAATGGCAGGACTTTCTGATATCGAATGGACCGATGCTACCTGGAATCCCGTTTCAGGCTGCACCATCATTTCGCCAGGCTGCACCAATTGCTATGCCATGCGTATGGCAGCAAGGCTGCAAGCAATGGGACATGGCAGCTATCGTGACGTGACACGCAAAAGCGGCAAGCGGCATGTTTGGACCGGCAAGGTTCATTTGAATGAAAGAGTGTTGGACGCGCCAAAAACATGGAAAAAGCCGCGCATGATATTTGTGAATTCCATGTCGGACCTTTTTCAAGACGGCGTGCCAGCTGAATTCATCCGCAAAGTCTGGGAAACGATGGATTCAAGCCGTCATCACGTTTTCCAAATCCTTACAAAGCGCCCGGATAATATGAGAGCCGTACTTCGAGACGGCGATTTCCCGAAGTTGGAGAATGTCTGGCTTGGTACATCAGTTGAAAGTGCCGACTATGTGGACAGAATTGATATGCTGCGGGAAATTGACGCCGCCGTTCGGTTCATTTCATTTGAACCGTTGATTGGTAGCGTTGGCGATACCGAACTGAAAGGAATAGATTGGGCTATAGTCGGTGGAGAATCTGGACCGAATGCTCGTCCGATGGAAGAATCTTGGATTGATGAAATCAAGAACTCCTGTGAACGTAGTAGTACCGCATTCTTTTTCAAACAATGGGGTGGAATTCAGAAAAAGAAGACCGGAAGAACTTATCGAAATCGTACTTGGAACGAGATGCCAGAGGTTCGCGCAACCTAGTTCTGGGTCCTCGGCACGGTGGCCGAGCCCTCTCGACATTTGCTGTGCAAATTGTCTGCCGGGTGACAGATGACTAATCAGAGTGCAGCTTTCGCCTCACTTCCAATCCCTGATATCAACAAACCGTCCGGCAATCGCGGCAGCAGCGGCCATGGCTGGTGAAACAAGGTGCGTTCTGCCCTTGAAGCCCTGGCGGCCTTCGAAATTGCGGTTGGAGGTCGAGGCGCAGCGCTCTTCGGGTTTCAGCCGGTCATCGTTCATGGCAAGGCACATGGAGCAGCCCGGCTCGCGCCAGTCGAACCCCGCGGCGATGAAGATCCTGTCGAGGCCTTCGGCCTCCGCCATTTCCTTCACAAGCCCGGAGCCGGGAACGATCATCGCATTGACGC
>CAZBUC010000399.1:933-2403 GCA_964494965.1 uncultured Maribrevibacterium sp. | reverse complement strand
TCAATTCGTGGCTAAGATTTCTTTCTCCGACAGGCTCCTAGAAATAGTAAATGATATTTACAATGAGTTGTACCCAGGTGAAATAGTACCGGACAAACCAGAACCCTCACCTAATGGTATTTATTACTCAACCTGGTACGCTTCAAGTACTAAGCACAATTTCACAAATCGGTTTACAGGAGCTAACACAACTAATGCAGAGGGGTTTGGTTGTGGCATAACACAGCCTTGGAAAACAAATGTGGAGAATGCCGCCTATTTTCAAATTCCTGGGAATACGTGGAGCCGGAATACACAGGGAATGCAATTTGGGGGTACTGGGGTTCCCTTGGGTTGGCAATCGCTTAATGGTAATACACAAGGCTACACTAACGCCGCTCCTTTCCTCGGTTGGACTGTACCCAGTGGCCAGAATTATGTATTATTGATTTCAGAAACAGGAGTCTGTACAGGCACCTGGCTACCAGGAGGATCGAGGTATAGAATCTCAGCTTATTCAAATTATTAGTGCATAGAGTAGTGTAAAGCAGGAAATAGTTAATGATGCGTCATTAACTATTTCTTGCTTTTGAGCGGCAAAATTACTTCTATACCACGATCCTATGCCGTTGGAGTTCGTTCATTATATTAAATGGCGTGTTAGATTCTCACATTGATAGACATATCTTTGACTTTGTCAGGAATCTGTCCTGAAAATAGCGAATTTGCATTCGCCGCGGTGCCGCTCAACGGCATGTTAAACTCCTGGAAAATTAGGAGGAGAAAATGTGACTCAAAGATCAACAATGAGAAAGAAGTACTTGTGGGCCATCTTGTTGGCTATGTTCTTGGGCTTAGCTACCATGATAGCTCTATTAAAAATTGATCTAAACTGCGAAAACAATGTTGCAACTCCCTCAACATATGAAGAAGCATATGCTCAAGCATATGATTATTATGATAAAGGAGAAAAAAGAGGGTTTTTAACTTTATACCTGTGGCAGTCGGAAAAAACAAAACGATGTTACCAGTTAGCAGCAAATCGTTTTAGCTTGGCATTGAGTATGGAACCAGATCATCGAGATGCTTTAACAAATCGGGCCGCAGCTTACACAGTCTTGGAACAATACGATAAGGCGATAGATGATTATCTTCTCGTTTTGGAAATTAACTCGGGCGATTTTTATGCTCGCTTGGGGATTGCCCAGGTATATGAAAAGAGTGGCCAGTTAGCGCAGGCCGCGGCCAAGTATGAAGAAGCGCTGGCGTTTATGAGGCATTCTCAATACTGGTTGCAGTTTCGTCCTGAAACCATTGTGCAAACCGAAAAGAGGTTGGAAAATATTCGTGCGGCTCTCGATAAGATGAATGATCAATAATGTGCTGCGAGGTGACCAAGGACCCTCAAATGAGGAACCCTATCACGTTTCACGCATCACTATAAATCGAGAATTTGGGTGTCCAGGGAACGGCTGTCTTTTTTACCTTTCT
>CAZBUC010000399.1:0-923 GCA_964494965.1 uncultured Maribrevibacterium sp. | reverse complement strand
CTGCTTCGATTGGACTATGTACTCGCAAGTTCCTTCACTTTGGCTTTGGATAACGATGGGTTGGATATTAAAAGCTTCTTTGAAGCAAAAATAAAGGATTGTGTTTAGTGGCTCGGGAGACCTGCTTATGAAGAAAAGCCTGATTGGTTTCATATTGCTTGTGCTCCTCCTGATGTTACCTGGCTGTACAGCCACGCAGCAGGTGGAATCCAAGTTCCGCGAGCGCGTTTTGCCGAACACCATCGGCAGCAGCTCTGCGCTGGACAAATTTGGCATCCGCTATTTTGATGAGGGGGCGATTGTTGTTTTTACCGGTGATGACCCACAGCAAGCGGGATATATCATGATGGGTTACGCGGTTTTCCGCCGGGATTTAGGGACGTGGCATGAGGGACAAATTGGCAATTCAAGTCGCTTGGCAGAAGATTTGACGGGCAAGCTCATTGACTACGCTTTGAGCGATTTTAACTTTCAGGGAAAAGGGCGCAATCTTACGTTTGATTACCGTCTCCTTGCTGGTGAAATTCTCTCCCCAACGGCCGAATCAATCGAAGCTGTGTTAGATGATGGCACGGTTTTGCAAGATGAAGGTGAGGACGACGTTTTTGCTTTCAGCGTAGAGGTGACGCGCAGCTTTTGCCAGCTGCGCGTCCTGGATGCGCAGGGGAATGTTTTGGAAACGTGGGTGCCAGAATATGAAGCGGGTCCTCCTCCCACGCCTAGCCCAGCGTGCTGATAGAAGGATCCTAATTTCGCCAACGAAATGGTTGAAAGTTGTTGCCGTTTTGTTGATTTTGGGGGTTACGGCCGTTCTTTTCTCACGCGGCTGTAAGCCATTGTCCACCACCTACGCTTTCAACGGAACAACCATATTTTTCCCTACCCGGAAGCCTCCTGGGCTATTTGGGCCAAGAGATTTGCCT
>CAZBUC010000398.1:1447-2412 GCA_964494965.1 uncultured Maribrevibacterium sp. | reverse complement strand
TCCGCCAAGGTTTTCTGTGCATCGCGGTGAATATGAATACGACCATTAAATACCGCACGCGCACGATCCGCGACGATACAGCGAACGTTTTCTTCCGTTTTGCCATTGGGCATGGCGTGCTCAACCGTCGCATGCAGATCAAACAGCTCTTTTCCATCTAACAAATACATGGCATTAAGCTTGGCATCGGCAAACTCACCCGCATGAATAATATCTGTGTCTAAACGAGACAGCTCACTACCAAAACCCACAAGGGTACTGTGCATTTTAGCGTGGTCATGCAAGTTAAAATGGCTACCACCAATGGCAACATTACTGCCTGTCTGTAGAGCAAAGCGATAATGTTCTAGGCTAGCATTCGCCGCCACATTGTATTCAACAAACGCGGTATTAAAACTATCGCCTTGGGCTTGGACATCTTCAATCACGGTTAATCGCGAGCCCGCTGCCAAAGTAACTTGCACACGAGTATGGGATTCCGCGCCTTGACTCAACAAAGAGCTAATACGAATCGGCTGAGTAATATCAACCCCTTCCGCCACCGTCACCACCACGACATCCTGTGCTAGTGCGTCGTTAACCAAACCGAAAATGTGACGCTCTGGCTTAATAGTCGAAAATGTATGTAGTGCTTCTGCTTGTTGCGCCGTATCTAAATCACCACCCAAGGAAATGGACACACCTTCAGGCAAGGTTTTCGTCAATTGCGTTTGGTCAAACTGACCATTAACAAAGACCAATTCAATCGCGGATAAATCCGCAATGGCAACCGGCAACAACTCAACTTTATCGGTAATGACTTTTGCTTGCGTACGCTCTACAGGGCGCAAAGGCGTATAACGCCAGGCTTCTGTTTTACGCGTTGGCCACTTAGTATTTGCTAAAAGTTCCAGTGCGTGAGCTCGCTTTGGCGCAAGCCAGTCATTGATACCTTGCGCTCGAGCAATGGCGCTTTCTAACCATTC
>CAZBUC010000398.1:0-1437 GCA_964494965.1 uncultured Maribrevibacterium sp. | reverse complement strand
ATTCACTCATGCGTTACCCCTCAAGTTCGTCTTCAACTGGCTCTTTCTGCAACCAAGCATAACCTTGAGCTTCTAACTCAAGCGCAAGGGAAGCATCACCACTCTTAACGATTTTGCCGTCAGACAATACATGCACAAAGTCAGGCTTAATGTAATCTAAAAGACGTTGATAATGGGTCACAACAATAAAACTGCGATCTGCGGAACGTTGGCTATTCACACCCTCTGCCACTATCTGCAGAGCGTCAATATCCAAACCAGAATCTGTTTCATCTAGAATGCAAAGCTTTGGTTTCAGCAATAACATCTGCATTAGCTCATTACGTTTTTTCTCGCCACCGGAGAAGCCTTCGTTAACACCACGCTTCAAAAAAGCCACTGGCAAGTTAACTTGCTTACACGCCGCTTTCGCTTCTTTCAAGAAATCCGCAGAGGTAATGGCGTCTTCACCACGAGCTTGACGCTGCGCATCCACCGACGCTTTTAGGAATTCTAAGTTGCTGACACCTGGGATTTCCACTGGATATTGGAACGCCAAGAACAACCCTGCGCGAGCACGGTCTTCGGTTTCCATTTCCAGTAAATCTTCGCCATCAAGCGTCACACTACCGCTGTCTACACTGTAACCATCACGACCTGATAAAACATAACCAAGCGTACTTTTACCAGCACCGTTTGGCCCCATGATGGCGTGAACTTCACCCGGTTTGATGTCTAAATCCAACCCTTTGATGATTTGTTTTTCTTCAACGCTGGCGTGCAAATCTTTTATCGTCAACAAACTTTTCGTGTTCGACATCTTTAATAATTCCTTAACCTACTGAGCCTTCAAGGCTTATTTCAAGTAACTTGCCCGCTTCAACGGCAAATTCCATTGGTAATTCTTTGAATACTTCTTTACAAAAGCCATTCACAATCATGGAGACGGCTTTTTCAGGATCGAGGCCACGCTGACGACACAAAAACATCTGCTCATCACTGACCTTAGAGGTCGTCGCTTCATGCTCGATAATCGCTGATGGGTTACGGCTTTCCACATAAGGGAAGGTGTGGGCGCCACACTGGTCACCAATCAATAGAGAATCACACTGAGTGAAGTTACGTGCGCCTTCGGCACCTGGGTTCATACGAACAAGCCCACGGTAACTGTTGTTACTTCTTCCGGCCGAAATACCTTTGGAGATAATGGTGGATTTTGTATTCTTACCGATATGGATCATCTTGGTCCCAGTGTCGGCTTGCTGACGACCACGCGTCAAAGCAACTGAGTAGAACTCGCCTACACTGTTATCGCCTTTCAAAATGCAGCTTGGGTACTTCCAAGTGACCGAAGAGCCTGTCTCAACTTGCGTCCAAGAAATCTTCGCGTTGGTATGACAAATACCGCGCTTGGTGACAAAGTTGTAAATACCGCCTTTGCCGTTCTCATCCCCAGGA
>CAZBUC010000397.1:0-2412 GCA_964494965.1 uncultured Maribrevibacterium sp. | reverse complement strand
ATCCGTCGCAACGATTCATTGGGGCGACTAAAAATCAGGCTTACTTACAGTGATGTCAAATAAAAGCCATGACAGCTAAAAGCCAATCTCACTGAAACATGCAAAGTGTGCAGTTTTCAGGGATTGGCCTAATGTGTTTGCCGACAAAAAAGATCGGGGCTATCAAATCTCCCGACTTTCACTATACAGCGTTTACTTTTTAACCATCAAATCTTCTAATTTAAGACCAGTTGCTTTGTGAATACTGCGCCATAAATAATAAAAAATACTCATCATCATGATCATAGATGGAATAGCAATCACAGGGTAGCTGTACAAAGTCATCTGACCAAGCTCTTCATTAAAAGCCGCCGTTCCAGCCGGGCTAGTGACAATCCATTTTGCTAATACGTAATTCATCACGGCAGAGAACGCAAAAGAACCCGCCACAAAATACGTTGCATTCATCAGCTTTTTCTCAAAAATAGCCACGCTATTATTCTCTTCAAGCTTTCTGTTGATCATATCCACATCCATGATGGCCGCATTGAACAACAATGCTCTAACCAATGGGTAAGGTGTAAAAGTCGATACTAAAACGGCAATCCCTATGATCGCAGGAATAGATGCTTCTTTAATGGCTAACCACTTATTATCCAACTCAAACAAACCAATACTGCCCGTCAACATAACACTGACTAAGCCCAGCAAAGCGATGAAATTGAATTTTTTGTATTTAATTAACTCAAACGCCCCCCAACCCAAAGGAAAGGCCAACGCAACCATTAATCCACCACTCACCCCAAAATTTTCTTCGCCACTCAATTTCATCAGAATAAAAGAAGGCAAGATGACACTAACAATAAGATCCACCATGGGGCGGGGTTTGTGTGTTGCAGACTGATTCATACGTTACAATTCCAAGTTAATTTCAAATTCGTTCATAAGACCGCAAAGATAGCAGTTTTGTTCAACAATTATTAGACTATTAAAGCCTCAAGGAGGCAATTTACGGTATACTGAAATTTATCGTTACCTCCTTCATCACAGCCTATCTGAGCCTCTATGCCATTTTTAAAGTTGGGATTATCCAATCCTCTTGTACAAGCAATAAAAGCACTTGGTTACACAACGCCTACCCCTATTCAAAAAGAAGCCATTCCGGTTATTTTGTCCGGTAAAGATCTGATCGCCACCGCCCAAACCGGCACAGGCAAAACGGCCGCCTTTGTCTTGCCTATATTGGAAAACTTCATCCGTGATAAGCGACCAAATGGACAACCAAATAAAACTCAAGCCGTACGTGGCAAACGCATTAGAGCACTCATTCTTGTTCCAACTCGGGAATTGGCGGTTCAAGTCGCGGCAAGCGTCAAAGACTACAGCAAACAGTTAAACATTCGCTCTATGGTAGTTTATGGCGGGGTGGATACCGAACCACAGAAACAGCGTTTAATAGAAGGCGTTGACATTTTAGTCGCAACGCCAGGAAGACTACTTGATCTGGCCCATCAGCGTGCCGTGCATTTTGACGAACTCGAGGTCTTGGTCTTAGACGAAGCAGACAGAATGGTCGACATGGGGTTTGCGGAGGATATCAATAAAATACTTGATCGCCTGCCAGAAGATCGCCAAAACTTGCTGTTTTCAGCCACCATGACGGACAGTGTTCGCGCATTGGCTTACGGCTTTACAGACAGTAAAGTGGGCCACCCTGCTGTAGAAATCTCTATTTCTCCGCAAATTAAAGCCGCCGCCAACATTGATCAATGGCTGATCACGGTGGATAAAGACACTAAGTCGGCGCTGTTAAGCCACCTGATCAAGGAACAAAATTGGGATCAGGCGCTTATTTTTATCGAGAAAAAACACGGCGCAGCCAAGCTAGTCGATCAACTGGCTAAGCGTGGCATTATAGCCGACTCCATTCATGGAGATCGTAGCCAAGCCATGCGCGAAAAGATTTTAGCGCAGTTCAAATCGGGCGAATTGAAGTACCTAGTGGCCACCGGGGTGGCAGCGCGAGGATTAGATATTGGCGAATTGAGCCGTGTTGTTAATTACGACTTGCCTTTTAAGCCCGAAGAATACATTCACCGTATCGGCCGAACAGGTCGAGCCAACGCCAAAGGCGAAGCCATCTCTTTTGTTGCCATGGGGGATTTTAAAAACCTTTGCGCCATTGAGAGCCGCTTAAAGCGCATTATCAAACGCAAAGAAATCGCTGGCTTTCCCGTCAGAAAAACCGTGCCTGTGTCTATCCTGAACTTTGTCCCCAAAAAGAAAAGCTAGCACTCTCGGCTATTACGCCAATCATTTAAAATTAAATAAATACCTAATCCAATAACGAAAAAAAGCCCGAGCCAAGACGAAATCGACTTGGCTCGGGCTTTTTCTTGTTCAAAATACTCTCTTTAACAACGACTTTAACAA
>CAZBUC010000396.1:0-2429 GCA_964494965.1 uncultured Maribrevibacterium sp. | reverse complement strand
GGTAAGCAAAACATCTTATGATGTTTACCGACGATTTGTTGCTTGGTATACCCCATACCCGATAAGAAGTTTTTATTAGCGTCTAAGATAATACCGTCTAGACTGAATTCAATTACGGCAGACGAACGGTCTAGCGCACTCAGTACATCCGCTATTTCTTTTGACTGGGAGATGGTTCGGGTGAGCTCTGCACAGTACACATCAAGCTCAGTACGACCACTTTCTAGCCCCTGTCTAGGCTGAACAATTGCGCGATACCAAGCTTCTTTGCCCGCTTTCGTTTCAAGCTGAAGCGCACCATGCCAATGTTTCTTTTCGGTTATGCAGGTAAGCATCAGCTGACAATGATCGGTTTTTATCGATTTTTTTAATAAAAAATCCTGAATTTTTTTGCCGATTAACTCATCTTTGTTATAGCCTGATGACGACACAAATAAGTCATTGGCTTCCTGTATTTTTCCCTCCGGCGTTAAGGAGAAATACAACATTTCTTTTTTCAAACCGTCTTGGGCCTTTTGGAGTAATGATAACTTATTTTCAAGCTCCGTGATTTTTGCTCGTTGCTTCGCACTACTAAATAACATACACACACCCCTACCAGTATTTGATTAAAGTGTAGTGTATTTATTTATTTGATTTCCACATTTATTTCTCTTTTGAATTTAAAAAATGGACCAAAAAAGAGCAAGGGTAGACACTCAATTCATCCTTTACAAATAAGCGTTGTATTTCTCATTTTTATGTTTATGTTTAGGACTATGAACCAGATAAACACTTTATTATTTTCTCTTTGGAATTGCTTACATGCCAAATAATGACTTTATTGATTTACTCAAACTTCTTGTGCGTGCGCCCAGTGTAGTAGGCGCTGAGCATTCTTTTTTCCGTGTGTTACAACGCGAACTGGAAGAGCGAGGGGCTCATGTCACTTGGTACGAAGGTTTGTTGGTTGCTCAAGGCAGTGATCCCTTTAGCACCATGTTTTCGGCGCATATCGATCGTCATGGTTTGGTGTGTACTGGCCCGAACGAGTTCCAATACGCGGCCTTTGTGTCAGCAAATCGCACCGACCTTTTGAACAACTCGGTTTCAGAAGAGTTAATGACCAAGGTCACAGAGCGCTTCAACCATGAAGAAATCTACGCTTATGAGCCTTGGTCTGGCGTATACCGTGGTAAAGGCACCATCAAAAGCTCATACGTTTGTGAATTTCGTAATAACTTAATTTTTGAAACCGAAGGCTTAGAAGGGGTGGTTGCGGGTACACCAATCGCCTTTAAAGACCAATTACACATCGTCGACAATCGCTTGGAAGGCCAGCTCGATAACGTGATTTCAGCGGCGGCTTTGGTGCACCTTTTTGATCATGGTTTTAAAGGCACAGCCTTTTTTACAGCCCAAGAAGAAGCAGGGAAAAGCTGGCGCTATTTGCTGGAATGGTTCCGTCGTTTTGGCGGCTCAACCAACCGTTTGTTTGTGGTCGATACCAGTCCGTTTCCCAACGTAGAAGCCGCCAATGAACAGCTTCTGGTACTCAGGGAAAAAGACGCCAACGCGACCTTTAACCAAGACAGCACCAAATTGCTCGAAGCACTGTGTGTCAAAAACAACATCAGTTACTTATATAAAAACCGCTACGTTGAAAAAGAAAATGCCAAACGCGCTGAACAAGGATTGCCGCCAAGCTCGCTAGGTAGTACGGAACTGGGTCGTATTATCGCCGCATCCAATGGTTTGGTGGATGGCACCACCATTCAGATCCCCACCATCGGCTATCACACCATGCATGAATCGGCGGCCGTAGAATCCGTGGATGCCTTTATTGACATGTTAAAAGTTGTGTCGAATATTTAGATTCACCAACCTTTATTAATTTCTATGACTAGCAACACATAAAAATCCCGTTTCGACTTATAAATTCGAAACGGGGTTTTTTATCTATTGAGACAAATTAATACTACAAAGACAGCTCTTTTCGGACGATTTCTGCACCTGCTGTTAAAGCGTGTAGCTTGCCTCTTGCCACCGCACGAGGCAGCGGCGCCATACCACAGTTAGTGCAAGGGTAAAGCTTGTCAGCATCGACAAACTGCAGGGCTTTTCGTAACGTATTGGCCACGTCTTCTGGTGTTTCAATGGTATGACTTGCCACATCGATGGCGCCGACCATGACTTTTTTACCGCGAATCAGTTCGAGCAATTCCATTGGTACATGAGAGTTATGGCATTCGAGAGAAATGATATCGATATTAGACTTTTGCAACTTAGGGAAGGCTTCTTCATATTGTCGCCATTCAGACCCCAGCGTCTTTTTCCAATCGGTATTGGCTTTGATGCCATAACCATAACAAATATGTACTGCGGTTTCGCATTTAAGGCCTTCTATGGCGCGTTCTAAACAAGCAATGCCCCATTCATTGACCTCATCA
>CAZBUC010000395.1:0-2443 GCA_964494965.1 uncultured Maribrevibacterium sp. | reverse complement strand
CTGTCTGTTGAAACTGCACAGGGCTCACGTTAATAGAGATTCGCCAAGACGACTGCCACTTCCCTTCTTGCATCCATCTCGCCACTTGAGACAAGGCTTCATCTATTACCCATTGGCCAATTTCAACAATTAAGCCAATCTCTTCGGCTACTGGAATAAACTCAGCAGGCGAAATAAACCCTTTTTTACCATCTTTCCAACGAATTAGCGCTTCCGCGCCAATCAGTTCATTCTGGTCGTTGGTTTGTGGCTGATAATACAACTCAAATAATTTAAATTCTGTCGCGTGATGAAGGGCTTTTTCCATGACTAAACGCGCGTCAGAGACGGCCTGCATTTCTGCTTTATAAATCGCAAAGGTATTGCGGCCAGATTCTTTAGCACGATAAAGCGCCGTATCGGCCTGTTTTAAAATCACTTCCGTTGAAAATTCTTTGCCTTTAAAAATCGCCGCCCCTAAGCTAGCAGTAATATGCACTTCATGATGACCGGCTTTTTTCACCTGCTGGCAGGCATACATGACACTTTGGGCAAAACCACAAACCGATTTTTCTACCTTCTCTCGATTGTTGCCCACACAAGTCAACAAAAAAGCAAATTCATCGCCGCCCATTCTGGCGAACACCACATTGTCTTCTTTCAGAAAAGACAACTGTGATGCCACGGCACACAATAATTGATCACCAACATTGTGACCGAGAGAGTCATTAATGGTTTTGAACCTATCAAGATCCATAAATACCACGGCAGAATAGTTGACGCTGTGTTGCTGACGCTCAAGCAACTCGCTAAGCTCGTCAGTCAGATACTGACGGTTAGGTAGCTTGGTGATGGGATCATAATAGGCGAGATGATGAATGTGCGCTTCGGTTGCCTTACGCTTGGAAACATCCCGTATTAGCAACATGGTTTCTACTTTGTCTTGTATTTTGAATTTTGCTAAGCGAATTTCCACTGGTAAATCAACCCCATGTACTCGATACACGGTTTCAACGGTAAGTGGCTGATTAATTTGCAGGGTTTCTAATGTTTCCGCAAATTTATGCCAAGATGCTGGTGCATGAAGGGTTTCTAAAGAGTGTAAATATAAATGGGTGGATTTGTTTTTCAGCATGTATTCCGCTGCCGAGTTCACCATGATGATGCGATTGCTTTCGTTCAACAGCATTATGCCGTCGGCCGCGTTTTCTATCATAGCCTTGGTATGAGCATCACTGCGTTCTAAGTCACTCAGAGCGGTATTGAGTTTTTTCCATAGTTGCGCAAAAGTGGAGTGTAAATGCCCCAATTCATCCGATTGATGAAAGCGCGATAAGGATGCTGGAAGCGGTAAACTGGATTTGGCCTTTAACTCAGACAAAGACTCCGTTAAACGTGTTAAAGGATAGGTCACTAAAAAGTAAAAAAACAAGGACACCAAAAAAGCCAAAACCAAGTCTTTAGCCAGATTATAAATCAGAATAGACGATTGATCGTGTAATAACTGAGCAATCAAGTAACGCTTTTCAGGCACAATGGTTAACTTTCCCGCTTCGAATACTGGGACGTTCAGGTGCAATTTACGTTCATAGCTTTGTAAATTCGGTAAAAAACGATTCGCCGCACGGTTAGAAACAGAAAAATCCTGGTCTTGAGCTTGACCACCGACGAAAAGGTTGCCCATTTCGTCAAGCACCTCTACTCGTGCTACCGAAGGAATTTGCAGTAGGCTATTAACTTGTTGTTGGGCAAAATCTGTATCCAAACGAAAAACAGCTTCAGCCAGGGGTTTTTCAACCACAGTGATTAACTCATTAAAGTTATTATCTATCTGCGTCTTTTGGCTTTGCATCCCTTCATAAATTTGGATACTACTGCTTATCAAGCTCAGGATAACGGCTAAAAAAAAAGTTAAAACGGCCTGTTTAATAAATAATGACTTAGAGAGTGCAACACCCATGTCTGCTCACTTAAATAACTTACTTAACGTTTTTACATTCCATGTGAAAACCACACAGCAGGATAGTATCAACAATTGAATATCTGTTTTCGTCACGAATCTACAAAACTAACTTTTTACACTGATGTAAACAAGATAGCATAAAGAATTGTTATACAGTACATGATCTGCGTCATTCTTTGAAACAGAATAGTCAGGCATTTTTTGGCTAATCTCTAAGCACATAAAAACAAAAAAACCAGCCGTGGTTTGATACGGCTGGTTTCATTTTTGTCATCTATGAGACGATTTAACCGATAACAGCACCGTCTTCACGAGAAATCGCAATGACACTAGAACGAGGCACGGCTTGACCGCCTTGTGGCCAATGAGAATCGCCTTTTTCACCCGGATGCTGAACACTAATAAACATGGTGGTATTGGCACTATTCCAAGCAACACCTGTAATTTCACACTCTTTGGGTCCAACCAAGAATCGACGAATTTCGCCTGTTTCAGGATCGC
>CAZBUC010000394.1:0-2445 GCA_964494965.1 uncultured Maribrevibacterium sp. | reverse complement strand
GCTTACCACTTGATAAATAGCCTTAGCGAGCGCTTGGATTTGTTCCTCGCTAATAACGTAGGGCGGCATCAAGTAGATAAGCTTGCCAAATGGTCTAATCCAGACGCCGAGTTCGACGAACTTAGGTTGTATTTCATGCAATTTAACAGGCTTTAATAATTCCACCACACCAATTCCGCCAAAACATCTCACCTCTTTGACCTGTTTCAGGTTTTCGCAAGGTTTTAGTGCTTCTTCCATCCAGTGTTGCAGTTGAGCTATCTTTTCTGCAAGGTTGTATTCCATCAGTAAGGACAGGCTGGCGTTGGCTGCGGCGCAGGCCAGAGGGTTTCCCATAAAAGTGGGTCCATGCATGAAAACGCCGTCATTTTCACTGATACCCAAGGCAACTTTGTCGTTTGTTAGTGTAGCGGCCAGCGTCATATAGCCCCCAGTCAGCGCTTTTCCGACACACATTATGTCTGGACAGATATTTGTGTGATCTGTCGCGAAGAGCTTGCCAGTTCTACCAAAGCCTGTCGCTATTTCATCGAATATCAAGAGAATGTCGAATTCGTCACAAAGGTTTCTGATGTGATTTAGATATTCTGGGTTGTAAAAGCGCATTCCTCCTGCATTTTGCACCACGGGTTCAATGATGAACCCCGCGATTTGTGTGTGATGAGATGCAAACAAGTGTCTTATTTCATCAAGATATTCGTGTTTTACCGGCTCGTGAAGGCCGATGGGGGGTGGAGAGACAAAAAATTGTTGGGTTAGTGCACCGTTAAAAAGGCTGTGCATGCCATTCTCTGGATCACAAACCGACATAGCGGCAAAGGTATCGCCGTGATAGCCACTTTTGGGTGATACGAAAAATTGCTTTTGGACTTTACCTTGGGTGTTCCAATATTGGATAGCCATCTTTAAAGCGACTTCAACCGAAACCGAGCCTGAATCTGAAAAAAATACACGCTGTAAGGGGGTAGGGGTAATGGCAATCAGTTTTTCTGCTAAATCAATCGCGGGTTTGTGAGTTAGGCCACCAAACATAACGTGAGAAAACTGACCAAGCTGATCCTGAATCGCCTGGTTCATAACGGCATGGTTATAGCCGTGAATCACACTCCACCAAGAAGACATGCCGTCGATGAGCGTTCGGCCATCGATAAGCGTGATTTCACAGCCGGAGGCTTTTTCAACCAGAAAATGCGGGCTGGGTTTGCTCATCGATGTGTAGGGGTGCCAAAGAAGCTGCTTGTCTAACTCTAGGTAGGCTTGATCTGTTTTCATGCTGTTCACCATTGCTGTGTTGCGCGCATACTAAAACAAAGCAAGGTGCTATGGCTAGGCTGATGTGTCATTCGTTGGTCAATGATCCTTATCGGGAGTGTGAGCAATTACCCAGATGTCGACTCGTTCGGCGCCAGCGTCGATTAACAGCTTGGTGCAGGTTTCTATCGTGCTTCCTGTGGTCATGACATCATCAAAGAGAGCGACGTGTTTGGCGATGGGGGCTTGCACTGCATAGCTGTTTTGGGGGGCGATAAGACGGTCTTTACGGCTCAATGAGTGTTGTGCTTGTGTGTTTTTGCTTTTTTTGAGAGGGTTTTGTTTTGGTCGCGTCGGGCACTTTTCTTTTAGGTGTCCTTGCAATATGTTGATCAATTGCGTGGTCATGGCCTGAGTTTGGCAAAAGCCCCGTTCGCGTATTCTGGATGGGTGGCTGGGTACATACAGTAGTTGATCGGGCCAGTTGTCTTGTGCGTAAACATCGATTAAGTGTTCACTGAGTAAATGCGTTAAGGGTCGAGCATAGTGATTGCCTTGGTGGAATTTAACGCTGTGGATGAGGGTTTTTACAATGCCTTCGAATCGGAATGGGGCAACGCATACCTGATAAGGTGGGGGGGATACTTGGCATCGTCCGCATAGACTGTTTGAGGTATGGTCTGAACGCCTGCAGCGCTGACAACAGGGCGCGTTTTTTGCAAATCCTTCTCGGCAGTATTGGCATAGGGTGGAATTTGGGGTGTGTCTGCTTGTTTCGGTGTGATTTATTTTGGCGTGGCAGAGATAGCAGTGGTTAAATAATAACTCATAGTAAACCTGCTTGATTTTTGTGGTTGACAGTTTCATCCAGTCCATTAGTATTGCTCCATTATTTATTCTGATCGAGGATGCCATGTCTTTAAGTACGTCTACAAATACCTTAGTAGCAAACACCCAAGAACCACGTTTTGACTGGAGTCAAGCGGAGGTTAAGGCTTTGTTTGACTTGCCTTTCATGGATTTGATGTTTCGTGCTCAGACGGTCCATAGAGAAAATTTTACGCCAAATGAAGTGCAGGTGAGTACTCTTTTATCGATTAAAACCGGCGCTTGCCCAGAAGATTGTAAGTATTGCCCGCAGAGTGGTCATTACAATACTGAGCTTGAAAAAGAAAAACTAATGGAAGTGCAAAA
>CAZBUC010000393.1:0-2470 GCA_964494965.1 uncultured Maribrevibacterium sp. | reverse complement strand
GTAAGCGCCAATTAATCCACGTAATTCCAACTTAGTTTCATGGCACTCATAATGCCCTCACTTTCCAGAGGAGTCCATTGTCATGAGTTTAACGCCAGCAGATAACCACGAACCAAAAACAAAATCCACTATTCATTGGCGCGAAGTCGTTATGGCTTGGCAAACCTCCGGTTTATCCATGAGCCAGTTTTGTCGCCAGCAACAACTCTCCGATCACCAGCTGTATTACTACCGGCAAAAATATTTACCCGCTTCTAAGCCTCAACAGACAAAGCCTAAGCCAGCCGGTTTTGCAAAAGTCGCAGTGCCAGAGGTATTTTCTAACTTATCAGGTGATATTGTTTTGCGTTTGCCCAATGGCATGGTGCTATCGGGTCTTTCCGCGCAACAACCCAGCGTGATCGCAGATATCATCAAGGCGCTGTCATGAGTTATGTTTTGCGCCCTAATCCATCGCTGGCGCATGTGTATCTGTATCGTGCGCCGATCGACTTCCGCAAATCATTTAACGGTTTGGCTGCCATTATTGAGCAAGAGCTGGAACGCAATCCGTTTGATGGTGATCTTTATGCGTTCATCAATCGGCGTGGCAATAAAATCAAATGTCTTTTTTGGGAGCGCAATGGCTTTGTGCTCTATTACAAGAGCCTAGCCGAAGAAAAATTCCATTGGCCACAGCAGCAGGATGAGCTCATAACCCTCAGCGGTGAACAACTCAATTGGTTATTGCAGGGCTACAATATTAATGCCATGCAACCCCATAAAACATTGCAATATGAGTCGGTTTTTTAACGTGATTTTGCGATGGATTGGATATAATCCACCGCATGATTTTACCGCCTAAAACACCACTGATCGATCAACAATCCCCAGCTGAGTTGCCTACAGATGCGACGGACTTGCTGCTGGCTAAAGATCGACAACTGGCGGAACAACGAGATGTGATTGACAAGAAATCCGAAGTCATTCGCTCGCAAAGCGTACGCATTAAAATTCTCGAAGAACAGCTGAAGTTGCAAAAGATAAAACGCTTTGGCAGCAGCAGTGAGCAAAGCCCAGATCAAGGTGATTTTTTTAATGAAGTTGAGCTGCTTGCCGAAGCCCCCCCTGCGATAGAAGAAGTCGATACCGAAACGGTTGAAAAAAAGAAAAAGCCCACTGGGCGCAAAGGGCTTAATCCAGACCTGCCACGCATTCAAGAACGACACGCTCTAAGCGATGCTGAAAAAGCAGGTGCCATCGATACCTTTTGGGTTAAGACCAAAGAAGTACTCGACATTGTGCCCGCGAAAGCACAAGTGATCGAAATCATGCAGGAAAAAGCAGTGTTCTTGGATGAGAACAACGAACGCAGCATCATCGCTGCAGAGTTGCCTTTGCATCCTCTGGGTAAAGTCATCGCCAGCGTCAACACCTTGGTCTACATCATCATTGCCAAATACCAAGATGCTTTGCCGCTGTACCGCATAGAGAAGCAACTGAACCGCTTTGGTGGTGGTATCACTCGCACCACGCAGGCCAATTGGCTGATTAAGCTCGCCGATCAGTTATTACCTTTGATTAACCTACTGCGCGAACAGCAATGGCAAGGCGATCTCATCCAAATGGATGAAACCCGAGTTCAGGTGCTCAAAGAGCCAGGGCGAGAGGCGACCGGTGATAAATGGATGTGGGTATCGCGCGGAGGGCCACCCGGTCAACCCAGTGTATTATTTGAATACGATGTATCGCGTTCACGCGAGGTGCCGTTGCGCCTGCTTGATGGCTATAGCGGTAAACTACAGACTGATGGTTGCCCGAGTTATAACGCCGTGGTTGCGAAAAATAAACTCGTCCATATTGGTTGCTGGGATCACGCACGGCGTAAGTTTGATGAAGCGCTGAAAGCGGCGACGCCTGTAAAAAAGAAGGCCAAAAAAGCAACCAGTACAGCACCGAGTAAAGCGCAGATAGGGTTTAGCAAAATCAATAAGCTGTATGTCGTTGAGCGAGAAATTAAAGAACTCTGTGAAGCGGAAAGGCACCACGCTCGGCAGGCTCGAAGTAAACCGTTATTAGAAGACTTAAAAGCTTGGCTGGAAGCGAATCAACACAAAGTACCGAAAGGTAGCTTGACGAGTATAGCCATCCACTATGCATTGAACCAATGGGATAAACTGGTTCGATACATCGACGATGGCAGCACCCCGATCAGCAACATATTGGCGGAAAATGCCATCCGGCCATTCTGTATAGGCCGCCGCAATTGGTTGTTCAGTGACACACCCAAAGGTGCCAAGGCGAGTGCGTTGTATTACAGCTTAATTGAAACCGCGAAAGCCAATGGCATAGAACCTTATCACTATTTGCAAGAGATACTCACAAGATTGCCTTATGCAGATACGGTAGAGAAGTATGAAGCCTTGTTGCCGTGGAATTTAAAAAATGAGATGTGATGGTTAATCAAGTACCCTGATTAATTGGCGCTTAC
>CAZBUC010000392.1:0-2472 GCA_964494965.1 uncultured Maribrevibacterium sp. | reverse complement strand
AGGTCGGTATTTATGCCGACAAAAAGCTTATTCTCTCGATTAAGCACTGTCGACCTAAAGGCACGGCCTACAAAACATTCTTTTTTCGACTTACTGCTTCATCCGCTCAGCAAGATTGCCCTGCTCATAGGCTTCTTCTTCAATGTGACTGATATTGACAACAATATTTTCCGCTCTTTCGATACTGTTTATGCTCAATGCATCCACTTCGTGCATTTTGTCATTCAGATCACGGGCAACACTCGCTTGCTCTTCTGATGACGCACTAATCTGAGCGGTCATTTCAACGATGCGCTTTATGGCTTGTTCAATGTCACTCATTTTCTGCGCCACTTGATTCACTCGATCAACTCCATCCTGAGCGACCACCGCACCTTTATCAATAGTGCTGGTTACGTCAGCCGTGTTTCTCTTTAACTCCTCTGTCATGCTATGAATACTTTGTGTCGCGTTTTGCGTACGTATCGCCAGTGCACGCACCTCGTCTGCCACTACCGCAAATCCGCGACCTGCTTCCCCAGCACGCGCTGATTCAATAGCCGCGTTAAGCGCAAGCAAGTTGGTTTGCTCTGCAATACCGCTGATAGAGTTCACGACCTCGTTAATACTGTCACTGCGCTCAGCCAATATAGCAACCACCTTCTTCGCATCTGATATATCTTGATAGACCTGACGCATTGTGTCACCCGTTTGTTGTGCCAGTAAACGACTATCTCGCGACACAATCCCAACGGACTCTGTCGCCTCAACCGCCACGTGAATGTTGTCCGCCACCGTGGTGACACTGGATAATAACTGTGAGCTAGCAGACACCACATCTTGGAAAGTCGCTCGCTGCCTATTAAAGTTAACCAAATTCGTCGACACACTCGCTTTGGCTTCTGACGCTCTGTGCTGTAGCTGCTGAGCCCCTTCTTTTAGTCTGTATCGAAAAGTATGGCCCGCCGCCTCTTGATGTATTCGTGAAAACTTGATCGCGGCTTTCGCACCGACTGTTTTGCAATACAAATATTGCCCTACTGTATTATGTGCCTCACTGGGCAACCCTGAAACCAAAGCACTCAATGACTGGTTGTGATGATAAGTCAGCCAGATACCAAGCACAGCGACGATAGGAGCGGTGATCTGCAACGCCATGATGTTAGATAAAAGCCCAGCCATAGCCAACAAAGTGAAACAAAACACCATGGGCCAAACCGCGTTTTCTAAATAAGCCGCTAGCTTTGTCGTGGTTGGTATCGGAGTTTTACCCGCGTTAATTCGATCATACATGGACTGAGCATGCTGTATTTCGTCTTTTGTGGCTTTCCGACGCACTGACTCATAGCCAATAACACGACTACCATCAAGCAAGGGACTGACATGGGCGCTCACCCAGTAATGATCGCGATTTTCACAACGATTTTTGACTAATCCCATCCAACTCTTACCTTGCTTAAGGTTAGCCCACATGTCGGCAAACACAGCGGCGGGCACATCTGGGTGACGAATCAGATTGTGAGGCGCACCTATCAGGGCTTCACGTTCGTAACCAGCAACTTCACAGAAAACATCATTAACAAACGTAATGCGTCCTTTTACATCTGTCCCAGAGACTAAAACAGAGCTGGCTGAAAAATCATTTTCTTTGTTTGTAACTGGCATTTTTCGCATAAGTGACTCTCAATTTTTTGTAATTTTTTGTCCGTTATACTGAACTTTATTTACAGTATTTAACTTAGCTGATCAAAATACACCATATTAGGCCTATTCGTCATCAAAATCTCGATACGCATCCGGCGCCAAATCCTCAAAGCGCGTGTATTTACCCACAAACGCCAGTCGACAAGTACCTATTGGACCATTACGCTGCTTACCTATGATAATTTCTGCAATGCCTTTATGAGGCGTATCTTCATGATAAACTTCGTCACGATAAACAAAGGAAATCACATCCGCATCCTGCTCGATCGCACCAGATTCACGCAAATCTGAGTTTACTGGACGCTTATTCGGACGGTTCTCCAAACTACGGTTAAGCTGAGATAAAGCCACAACAGGACACTCCATTTCCTTTGCTATGGCTTTCAGTGATCGAGAGATCTCCGAAATTTCATTGGTTCGCCCTTCTGTAAAGCCGGGGATTTGCATGAGTTGCAAATAATCGACCATGATCATAGCAACACCACCATGCTCTCGAGCAATACGACGAACACGAGAACGCATCTCTGTGGGACTGATCCCCCCCGTATCATCAATAAAAAGTTTGCGATCTTTCAGCATCTTTACCGCAGACATAAGTTTGTCCCAGTCCTCTTGAACCAGCTGACCAGAACGCATACGCGTCTGATCAATACGTCCAAGCGACGACAACATACGCATCATTAGCGCTTCGGCGGGCATCTCCAGACTGAATACAACCACTGGCTTTTCGCTAATCATGGTGGCGTTCTCGACAAGATTCATCGCGAAGGTCGTTTTACCCATTGAAGG
>CAZBUC010000391.1:0-2474 GCA_964494965.1 uncultured Maribrevibacterium sp. | reverse complement strand
GTTTTGCCATTTTTGCCTTGGGTGATCATGGGATAAACTCCTTGGCGGAATTGAAAGCGAATTTGAAACCAGGACAATTATCAATGCTCCATTCTAAAGAAAGTTTGCGCGCCTTTGGAGAAGGAGGTTTTGAATCCGGTCTGACCTGGTATGCCTGCTTGCTCGGCTATCCAGTCCTTGGTCTCTGGTATTGGTGTTCTGACCAAACTATTGTTCAACGGGTTTTAGGTGCTAAAACAAAAGCCGATGCGCAATTAGGGCCAATTTTTGCCGGATTCTTAAAACTATTACCTGTTTTTATTTTAGTATTCCCAGGAGTAATCGCTTACGTACTTTTTAAAGACATCATCGGTACAAATGCCAATCAAGCTTTACCGGTCATGATCAATCAATTGTTGCCGGTCGGTTTAAAAGGACTAATGGCAGCAACTTTGCTGGCCGCCCTGATGAGCACCATTGCAGCAGCACTTAATAGTTCAGCGACACTGGTTGCTGTAGACATTGTAAAAAGAATAAAGCCCAACACTACAGATAAAGCCCAAATCCAAATTGGTCGATATGCTTCTGTAGTTGTCATGTTATTGGCTATGCTTTGGTCAACCCAGGGCGATAAGTTTTCCAGTATTTTTGAAGCAATCAATAAAATAGCTGCCGCCATAGCTCCGCCTGTTGCTGTTGTATTCCTGCTTGGAGTTTTTTCTAAAAGAGGGACCAAACAAGCTGCGTTTGTGACATTAGTGTTCGGTTTATTGCTTGGATTGATCGCTTTCTGTGTTGATTTTGCACCAATAAGTGGTTATATGTACCTGACCAAGAGTTTGCATATACCCTTCATGATGCAAGCCTGGTGGCTTTTTGTGGCTTGCACAATACTCTATTTTGGAATCAGCTACCTGACTCCGGCACCACCCAAAGAAGTTTTAGAGAAATATACATGGGACAGTCCCCTGGCCGTTTTGACCCGAGATGATTTCTCAGGGATTAAGGATGCCCGGTTGTGGTCTGGCGTCCTAATGCTGAGCTTGATTGCACTATATCTGATTTTTGGTTAAATGGATACAATAAATGTCAAACGAATGAAACAAGCAGTGATGATAGAACC
This sequence comes from uncultured Maribrevibacterium sp., assembly GCA_964494965.1. Lineage (GTDB taxonomy): Bacteria > Pseudomonadota > Gammaproteobacteria > Pseudomonadales > Marinomonadaceae > Marinomonas. Next base: position 1,372 of record CAZBUC010000391.1, on the reverse strand, counting down.
GGGGAACATTGTATTTCGTGATGTTGCTGTTCCCGGTAAATTGGCACCAAACGAAATTTTGCTAAAAATTCAACGCATTGGTGTTTGTGGATCAGACGTCCATGTATTTCATGGCGAACATCCTGCAACCCCCTACCCTGTGGTGCAAGGCCATGAGTATTCTGCAACGATTGAAGCCGTTGGAGATGCCGTTACGTCAGCTAGAGTTGGTCAACGAGCAACTGCCCGTCCGCAATTGGTGTGCGGAAAATGCAGTCCGTGTTTACGCGGGCAATACAATGCTTGTCAGGAATTAAAGGTTCAAGGATTTCAGGCACCGGGAGTGGCGCAACAATATTTTATTGTTCCCGAAGATCGCCTGATCGTGTTCCCGGATTCAATGAGCTTTGAACATGGCGCGATGATAGAACCTGCCGCTGTAGGGGCACATGCTACCAACAGGCTCACTGGTCTGGCAGGAAAAAATGTAGTAGTTTCCGGCGCCGGAACCATTGGTAATCTGGTTGCTCAGTTTGCCAAAACGCGAGGGGCCAAAAAAGTGTTAATCACCGACATGAGCGATTATAAATTGAGCAAAGCACGCGAATGCGGGATTGACAATACCTTAAATATCCATAAAAAAGATTTTGCTGAAGGGGTTAGGGATACCTTTGGGATTGAAGGTTATCAGGTTGGTTTCGAAGCTGCCGGGGCACAGGCCTCACTTGACGCATTGATTGCCAATGTTGAAAAAGGTGGAGAAGTGGTTATTCTTGGGGTTTATGCCAAAAACCCAACAGTGAATATGTACTTTGTGGGCGAACACGAACTTAACTTATTTGGCTCAATGATGTACCTCCAGGAGGACTATCAGGAAGCTGTTAGACTAATATCAGAAGGTAAAATCCATCTAGATCCCTTGATTTCCAAGCACTTTTCATTTGATCAATATACCGAGGCATACAATTTCATTGGTGACAGAGGTGATCAGGTGATGAAAGTAATGATAGATCTCTAATCCATTATAATATGGGTAAAAAATCTAAAATTTTCGGAATTGAAGAATCGCTTTTACCAACAAATTAAATACCCGATTAATGTAGACTTATTTTTTGAATTTTTATACGGAAATAAAAATATGAAGAACTTTAACTTTCATCAAACAACAGAAATCAAATTTGGCGTTGGTCGCGTTCAGGAATTAGGCGAGATTGCATCAAGATTTGGCACAAAAGCGATATTGGTTACCACACCGGCAACAGTACCAGCCTTGAAGTCGCAGTATAACAAAGTGATTCAAATTCTAAAAAATGCCGGGCTTGAGGTCGCTGTTGCACAGGCCAACCCGGAGTTCGTTCAGTTCGTGGACGGCGACTGCGAAGTGCGGGACGGC
>CAZBUC010000390.1:0-2511 GCA_964494965.1 uncultured Maribrevibacterium sp. | reverse complement strand
CTGTCATGCTGTTAGCAATGACATCGTAATCCGCACCGACATATTGACTACGAGACAATATTTCTACTGCTTCTGGACGATTGGCGTTGTTGTTTTCATCCAGCCATTTCGCAGCCCGAATCATGGCTTTGACAACACGAATGTGGGTATTTGGGTTCTGTTCCGCCCAATCACTGCTCACGCCGAACACTTTCTCAGGATTATTCTTCCAAATTTCATAATCCGTAATCACAGGCACACCAATGCCTTTAAACACAGCCTGTTGATTCCACGGTTCACCAACGCTGTAACCCGATATAGTGCCCGCCTCCATGGTGGCTGGCATTTGCGGTGGCGGTGTCACAGACAGCAAAACATCTGCATTTATATAGCCGCTGGTATCCCCTTTAGTAGGAGAATAATAGCCAGGGTGAATGCCACCAGCCGCTAACCAATAACGTAACTCGTAATTATGTGTGGATACGGGAAACACCATCCCCATATTAAATGGCTTGCCTTGGGCTTTATAACCATCGACTACGGGTTTCAATGCACTGGCACTGATTGGATGAAGAGGCTTGCCACTTGAATCTGTCGGAATGTTTTTCTTCATTTCATTCCAAACATCGTTTGAGACGGTGATCGCATTACCATTCAAATCCATACTAAGTGCGGTCACAATGTGGGCTTTGGTGCCATACCCAATGGTGGCACCCAAGGGTTGTCCCGCTAACATGTGTGCACCATCAAGCTGCCCATCGATCACTCTGTCTAAGAGTACTTTCCAGTTTGCTTGTGCTTCTAACGTGACATACAAACCTTCGTCTTCGAAATAGCCTTTCTCATAGGCAATGGCCAATGGCGCCATGTCCGTCAACTTGATAAAGCCAAATTTGAGCTCTTCTTTTTCGGCATAACCCAGCTCTGCGTAGGCAGTACCAGATAAAAAAGCCGAAGCCACGACTATAGTAGAGCCAACTAGCTTAGAACGGCTGGCTCGTTGGGCCATTACAAAGGACGGCAGGGAAACTGCGGCTTTCAAAAAACTTAGTTTCATAATCACACTCCACTTAAGAACATTTTTTAAAGTACAAAAACAAAAAAAGACGCTTGTGAATCACATAAATGTGTTCACAGGCGCCTTTGCCATTCAAGAAAAGCCCTACACTGGACTATCAGCAATGTGGATGATCATTAAGCATCGTTGCTCATGCCACCAAAATATTTTACGTTTCTGGATGAAGATTTAGCACACGCCGTGCCAATAAACTTAATATATTGATTTTAATGCGTTTTATTCTTTGTTAGAACAATAACGGCAAGAATTGTTCACAAAAGAAGATCTTTGTCTGCCCTGTTAATGAGCATAACGCACTAAAAAAGACAGCCCCCCTTTGTTCTATTCAAACCCTTTCAAAATCCCTTCAGCGTGCAAACCTATCTTTCCAGAGGCGACAGACTCTAACCAAGTGCACTCTTCATTTGCAGGTAAACGCCATGCAAGGTGTTCTTCTTCGATCAAACCTAATGCTTTGCAGTAAAGATCCTGTCGGTAGACCTGTTCCGCCACGTCGTTTAATGAAACCCGTGTATGCAATTGTTGCCAGCGATACATTTGCGCCATGATCCATAAGGCATAACTGGGTAAGGGTTTGTTAACATCCATTCCAGAAAAACGCTGATAGGCCATCATTGGCCAATCAAATTGACCTTTCGGCTTAACGGCACTAAACCCATACCTCAATTGTTCGACGGTGCAGTTCAGATAATCAGGGTGACTTAATAGGTTTAGCAATTCAGGTTGATTGTTCTCTTCATCCACCCAAATACAGGCTTTTTCTAACGCTCGGATAATAGCAAGATGGGTGGCTTCATTTTGTTCTGCCCAAACCGTGTTCACACCAAATACTTTTTCCGGTGTACTGCCCCAGATTTCATAACCTGTCACCAGCATGTGACCGACGCCCTGTTCAACCGCCAAACTGTTCCATGGCTCCCCTACACAATAGCCATCGATTTCTCCCTGCTTTAAACTGTCGAGCATTTTTACAGGAGGAACCACAATAATTTGAACATCTTTATCAGAGTCGATGCCGGCTCGGCTCAACCAATCCCTTAGTTGATAATTGTGGGACGAATAAGGATATACAATAGCAAAGCGCAGAGGTGCCAGCTCAGGGGAGCGACGATCAATCAATCTTTTTAAAGCCACACCCGTGCGGATGTCTATAGATGAGTTTGCAAGACTCTGCAATTGTTCATACAAAGCATTACCAATGGTGATGCCGTTACCATTATGACTGACCGTAAAACTCGTCTGCATGGCGGTTTTTATGGTGCCAATACCCAGACTCGCGGCAATCGGCATAGACGCCAACATATGGGCCCCATCTAATAAATTGAAAGCGACCTTGTCACGAACACTGGCCCAAGAGGCTTCTTTCGATAGCTCAACGTTCACACCTTCATCCAGAAAAAAACCTTTTTCTTGAGCGATCACAAAAGGGGCACAGTCAATTAACGGAATAAAAC
>CAZBUC010000389.1:0-2514 GCA_964494965.1 uncultured Maribrevibacterium sp. | reverse complement strand
CTCCCGACTTCCCTCTTTGGACAGCCGCCGCTACCTTGTCTGGCGGCTATGTCAAACATTACTTGTGCGATGAAGAATCTGGCTGGCAACCTGACATCAATGATATTAAGTCAAAAATATCCAATAAGACGAAAGCCATTGTCATCATTAATCCGAACAATCCAACAGGGGCGGTTTACAGCAAGGCCGTTTTAGAAGCCATTATTGACATAGCAGAAGAACACAATCTGCTGATTTTTTCTGACGAAATCTACGACAAGATTCTTTATGATGAAGCGCAACACATCCCTACCGCCACCTTAACCGAAGGTCGTGCCCCTTGTGTTACCTTTGGTGGCTTATCTAAAGTTTACCGCACAGCTGGCTTTCGCTCAGGCTGGATGGTGATTACAGGTGATCGAAGTGGAATAACTGACTATATAGACGGCTTGGATATTTTAAGCTCAATGCGACTGTGCGCCAACGTACCCGCTCAACACGCTGTTCAAACGGCATTAGGGGGCTACCAGAGTATTAATGAGCTGATTGTTCCTGGTGGGCGTCTGTACGAACAACGCAAGGTGGCATGGGAAGCACTCGACTCCATACCTGGGGTGCATTGCCATAAACCAGAAGGTGCTTTGTACCTTTTTCCACGACTGGATCCAGCCATGTACAAAATCAAAAATGATATGGATTTGGTTTTGCAATTTTTGCGCGAAGAAAAAGTCCTTATTGTACAAGGAACTGGCTTTAATTGGCCGAAGCCGGATCACGTTCGTTTTGTCTTTTTGCCCCATGTAGAAGACCTCACACCTGCCATGGATCGTTTTGCGGCTTTTTTAAGCAGATTAAGGAAACGCTAGCGGTTTAAATTTGTCTCTTGAAATAATCCAATAAAGCCCTACTATGCTCCTTAACAGTTTCTTGAGGAGCATATTTCCATGCGTATTATTCTGTTTTTACTGACTAACCTTGCTGTCATGGTGGTGGCCGGGGTTGTTTTAAGTTTATTAGGCGTTAACGGTTATATGACCAGCAACGGCCTTAATTTTACTTCCTTGCTTATCTTCTGTGCTGTGTTTGGTTTTACGGGCAGCTTAATTTCGTTGTTTCTGTCGAAGTTTATGGCAAAACGCGGATCTGGGGCTGTGGTTATTGAAACGCCACGAAACCATAAAGAAGTATGGTTACTCGACACCGTAAAAGAACTCTCCCAGAAAGCTGGCATAAAAATGCCTGAAGTCGCTATCTTCCCTTCCCATGATGCCAACGCTTTCGCGACGGGCTGGAACAAAAACGACGCACTCGTTGCCGTCTCTAGTGGCATGATGGATCGCTTCACGCCAGATGAGATCAAAGCCGTACTGGGTCACGAGATTGGGCACGTTGCCAATGGTGACATGGTCACATTGTCACTGGTACAAGGGGTCGTAAACACGTTCGTCATGTTTTTTGCCCGTATCGCCGCTTACGCAGTGGATCAGTTTCTGCGCAAAGGCGACGACAACCAAGGCTCCGTAGGCTTTAGTTATTACATTGTTACTTTCGTATTTGAGATCCTCTTTGGTATTCTCGCTTCCATGATTGTCATGTGGTTCTCTCGTTATCGAGAATTTAGAGCCGATGAAGCAGGTGCCAGACTGGCCGGTAAAGGCGCCATGATTGCTGCACTAGCGCGCTTACAACAAGAAAACGAAGAAAGCCGTATGCCTGATTCCATGTTGGCATTCGGCATTCGTCGAGGCAAAACACCCACTTTTGGTCAGCTATTTTCTAGCCATCCTCCGATTGAAGTGAGAATAAAGGCTCTACAGGCGCTTTAATTTTCATGTCTGTATTCTGCATACAAAAAAACGCCAGCGTGAGCTGGCGTTTTTTTTACTATCTTACTTGCTTATTTTTTGAGTCAAGCGCCTTTTTCAAACAACCGCGTGCCTGCCAAAAGCGCAGCTGGGTGAAGCTCCGACCCGTCTCGGGCGATATAATCACATAACAGCGTTTTCATACGTCGAGGCCAAAATTTTCTAATGTGCCCTTCTATCATTTGAGCAACAGCCGATTCATCACCGACACTCAGATTATTCATAGCGATATGATTGATCATGTCAATCAAGTGCTTCTCTTCACTTTGATGCATAGTTATCCTTTGCGACAGAATCCGTCGCATCTAATAAAAATCTCTGCTGTCGGTCATGGTTCGCTTCAAAGCCTTGTTGCCATTCTGAAGGTTGGGACACTTTTTCTACCTGAACTGCGGTCACCTTGTACTCAGGACAATTGGTTGCCCAATCGGAGTTATTTGTGGTGATCACGTTCGCGCCACTTCCAGGATGGTGGAAGGTCGTGTACACAACGCCAGGTTGCATACGCTCACTTATCAAGGCCCTTAACACCGTTCTTCCTGCGCGACTGCTGATGCCCAGCCAATCCCCCTCTTTTACACCACGCTCTTCGGCATCGTGCGGGTGAAGCTCTAAAACATCTTCTTGATGCCAGCGCTGGTTATCTGTGCGTCGCGTTTGTGCGCCAACA
>CAZBUC010000388.1:0-2519 GCA_964494965.1 uncultured Maribrevibacterium sp. | reverse complement strand
GTTTTTATTGCTACTGGCACCGGAGTTTTATTTACCGCTCCGTCAGCTAGGTAATGATTACCACGCCAAACAAAAAGCCGAAGCGGCCGCCACAGATTTACTCGAAATACTGAATGTGTCGGTAAATCAAGGTGATGCTAAAACCACAAAAACAACGGATGCCACAGACACAGACACAGTTCCATCGTCTCAAAAAGTGGATGCACAAGACTTGCTCCGTTTTCAGCAGCTAAGCTGGCTTGACGCCGGTCGCTATCGATTTGCCCCCATTACCGCCAGTATTCAGACGGGGGATCGCGTGTGGTTAAGCGGTGAATCGGGTGTGGGCAAATCCAGTCTGCTGCATTTGTTGTTAGGATTTGAAGAAGAGTATCAGGGCGATTTTTTGGTGAACGGCCAACCATTTCGTTCAATCAACCTTGCTGCTTGGCGCGCGACATTAGCTTGGTTACCTCAAACACCAGAATGGGTAAACGGCAGTATTCGTCGTAACTCGTTGTTAGGGATTGAGACACCAAGTGATGACGCCTTGCGCGTCGCCTTGGTAGAAAGCCAATGCGATGAATTTATCGATGTGTTACCAGCGGGGTTAGAAACAAAATTGACTGAATTAGGCTCTGGGCTTTCTGGCGGCCAAATGCAACGTTTGTCTATTGCGCGGGCGTTATTGTCAAAAGCCGAGGTGTGGATATTAGACGAACCCTGTTCTGGTCTAGATACGGAAACCGCCCAATCTGTCTTAACGACGCTAGAGCGAGCTTCAAGAGGTAAGACTTTAATCGCCGTGAGTCATGATACCCATCCTATTGAGTGGGCAGACAAACACTGGGTGTTAACATCAGGAGGCTTGCGTGGAGCAATCGTCTAATAAAACAGCGAAGTTGTCATTAAAGAGCTTATTACTGGCGAACCCGTGGAGCTTTGTCATTCCTATTTTATTGGGTGTGATAGCCAGTTTAGCGGGAGTTGCTTTGCTGGGGATCTCGGGCTGGTTTATTTCAGCGACCGGTTTAGCCACAGCGCTGGGGATTGGTCTCTTTTTTAATTATTTAACCCCTGGGGCCATTATTCGTTTTATGGCGATGCTTCGTACTGCAGGGCGTTATGGTGAGCAAGTCAGCGCGCATAATCACTTACTTGGTTTGTTGCGTACTTTAAGGCTGTGGGTGTGGGACCAGCGAGTAGCAAAAGACGCGGCGAATTTGTACGAGCAAAGCCGAGGAGATTTGCTGCAACGCTTAGTCAGTGATCTTGATCAAATTATTCGTTGGCCCTTGGTGGTTTTTCTTCCTTGGCTGTATGCGTTAGTGGCGTATCTTGCCGTGGCCATATTGGCTTACGTGATATTGCCAGACTTGCTGTGGCCTTTGGCTATCGCGGGGGCTTTTCATGTGTTGGTCGTGCCCTTTGTTTGCGGTCGAATTGCCAGTCACTCTGTTCATGTTGGACAGATTTTAGGCGTTCATCGTCGTAGCCGCTTTGTGAGTTTGTTTTCGGCCCTGATTACGCTCACGATTCGTGGTCACTGGAAAGATTATTCGCAACGTCTTGCTGAGTTAGATGAAAAGCAGCGACATACGGAAGTGCGCATACAACAAGCGGTCACCCTAGGACGATTGTTAGCCCATGCCGTGACTATTATCTTATTGATGAGTAGCGTCTTATTATTGGCAAGTAATGACCCAATGTCTGGCCGCTGGGTACTGGTCAGCAACGTACAAGGCACTTGGGTGGTCGGTTACATATTGTCTTTGTTGGCTGTGAATGAACTGGTGTTACCACTGGTCCAGTCTTTTGTTGCACAAGGTCAATCACAGGTAGGGCTGCGTCGTCTTAACCAATTGCATCACGACGCTCTATTACAAAAAGTGAGCAACACGGATGCCATCCAGCGCATAGACTGCAGGCAGTGGCGAGGTTTTCATCGTTCCAGTGGGATGGGAAATCAGGCATTAGATTTGACCGTAGAGGCCGGTGAACAGATATGGATTCGAGGAGCAAGCGGCTCCGGTAAATCCACCTTGTTGGCCTCACTGGCGGGTGACTGCTTGTCATCTGGAAACGCTTTTATTAACCATGAGCCCTGTGAGTTATATAACAACTTAACGTATCAAAATCGACTCAGCTATTTGCCACAATCTCCTTACATATTCCAACAAAGTATTGCCGCAAACCTATTATTGGGCAATCCAGAAGCAACAGACGAAGCTCTCTGGGCCGCTCTGCAGGCTGTTGCTTTGGCGGATTGGGTAAAAAGCCTCCCCAATGGTTTAGCAACACTGCTCAGTTTTCAGGGCCGCAATCTATCGGGCGGGCAACGCAAACGCCTTGCATTAGCCCGTTTATTGCTTCGAAAATCACCAGTATTACTATTAGATGAACCTTTCGATGGCCTAGACAAGCAGACTATAGAGCACATCTGTTATTCGCTTCAAAACGAGTTCAAGCCCGATATTCTCATTTTAGTTAGCCACGTCACCAGCCCGCTAGGGGAAAACGCCCGAGTTATAGAGCTGTAG
>CAZBUC010000387.1:2264-2520 GCA_964494965.1 uncultured Maribrevibacterium sp. | reverse complement strand
GTCGATTCGGACACAGCATCTGCGATTTATCAAGAGCTGACCGCCAATGAATGTATTTCTGATCATTTTGCGGGCGGCACCATTGGCAACACCATTCATAACTATTCAGTGTTAGCCGATGATAAATCTGTCTTGCTTGGCGTCATGTCTGCGAATATCACCCTAGGCTCCCCAGCTTATCATTATATCTGCCATACCAGCAGCAAAGTCGATATGAATCACCTACAGGGGGTTCCCGGTGATATCGGTCGCGGTA
>CAZBUC010000387.1:0-2254 GCA_964494965.1 uncultured Maribrevibacterium sp. | reverse complement strand
GTGAGCGCACTTTTGCGATTGCACCGGGTGACATGGACGAACTCAACACTGAACATATCCCAGAACACATTATTGCAGGTGCCGCCGCACTCGTCACTTGTGCCTATCCATTGCGACACCAAGGCAAACCCATAAAGCCTGCCATGATAAAGGCCCTGAAGTACGCTCACCAACACCATGTGCCCACTGTATTGACATTAGGCACCAAACATCTTGTAGAAGAATATCGAGATGAATTACTTGCTCTTATTAAAAACGACGTCAACGTCCTCGCGATGAACGAGTTAGAGGCTGAGGCCTTAACCGGACTATCCGATCCATTACAAGCTGCGAGCGTCATTTTAGACTATGTTGATCTAGTACTGCTCACAGCTGGACCAGATGGCATGTATCTGTGTGGTTATACCGACGATGAATGTAAACGAGAAACCACGCACCCAATAAAATCAGGCAGTCTGGCTGATTTTAATCGCTGGGAATTCAGTCGCCCCATGCTAAAAAGCGCGTGTAAGCAGCCAGTCAAAGTGTTTTCGCATATTGACCCTTACATGGGCGGACCTGAAAAAATCCGCAACACCAATGGCGCAGGCGACGGCGCTTTGTCCGCTTTGCTTCATGACATCTCGGCAAACCATTTCCATAAGGAAACCTTACCTAAGTCCAGCAAACACCTCGCGCCTTTTTTGACCTATTCCTCTTTTGCTCAAATTTGTAAATATTCTAACCGCGTGAGTTACGAAATACTGGCACAAAACGCGTCCCGCTTATCACGAGGTTTGCCAGAACGGGAAGACAGCCTAGAAGAGGCGTATTGGGAAAGGTAATAAACAGCAATAGTCTGACGTGAAAACAAAACAGACCTGAAAACAAAAAAGCCATGCTAAGCATGGCTTTTTTACGTGTCTTAAAACGCACTTAGTGTGTTTGCTTAACTCATTGCTTCAATGCCAAGGGCATCATTGCGTTCAAACATACGATCAAGTTCCAATAGAATCACTAACTCTTCGTCTTTTTGATATACACCTTGAATAAACATCAAGGCTTCATCGTTACCCACACTTGGGCTTTGCTCGATCTCACCTTGATACAAGTAGAATACTTCTTGTACAGCGTCAACCAACAAACCCACTTGCTCGCCATCATGTTCAATAATGATAATTCGAGTCTCGTCGGTAATAGTGCATTCTGGCAAACTAAAACGGACGCGAGTGTCCACCACGGTCACCACATTACCACGCAAGTTCACAATGCCTAACACATAGGACGGGGCACCAGGAACAGGGGCGATTTCGCTGTAACGAAGCACCTCTTTTATTTGCATGACGTTGATACCATAGGTTTCGTCGATCAGCTTAAAAGTCAGATACTGCAACAACTCGCCTTTTTTTGTATCCGCTAAGGCTTTCCCATTTTCTTTAACAGGTGCTAATTCAGACATGGCTCACATCCGTTTTCAATTTAATTTTAAATACTGTAGAACTCATCGCAAGATTTGTCTAGATTAACCTCACTGCGATGGTTCTACGAGCATAGTTTCGTAACAATTAGTTATCTTGCTGAATACCAACAATAGTCCAATTTGCCTTAGCATCAGACATATTTTTCTCAAGGTGCCAAATTTCATTGGTTTCTGACGTTTCCTCGCCTTCTTTGATCCAGCCAGAAAACTGCAAAGAAATAGAGGCAGTCGAACCGATAAACTCACCACGAACTAAGTCAACCATCAAGGACACGACTTCTGTACGCGCTTTGTCACTTCCGTACTGAGCACGTTCTGCCACCAGCAAGTTGTATAGCTCAGGACTAACGTAATCTAGGATTTCGTCGAAATTATTGTCATCCCATGCTTTTTGCAGAGTGATGTAATGATTTTTCGCCTCTGCCACAAAGGCTTGCTCATTAAAACCAGGTGGCAATTGAATGTCTGGAGTAGCACCGAAACCACTCATTCCCGCCATTGGTGAAGGCTGAACGCTGTCGCGAGTGGATTCAGGCATTTCACGGAACATACCGTTTGTGCCAGCTTGCTGAGCCGCTTCTGCTGCTGCACGACGTTTCGGAGCAATAAAGAACTTGTAAACCAAGAAGCCAATCAGAGCAAACAGCAAGATATCTCCGAATGAGATACCATCAAACGCACCGCTGCCTAATAAAGCGGCAAAAATACCACCGGCCAATAGACCGCCAAGCAGACCACCGCCTAGACCGCCCAATAGCCCTGGCTTTTTAGTACCCGCTGCAGCCGCTGTACTGG
>CAZBUC010000386.1:0-2525 GCA_964494965.1 uncultured Maribrevibacterium sp. | reverse complement strand
CTCAACACCGATGCTGTATTCTTCACCTAGCTGCTGAGCTTTTGACGCTAAATAGCTTGGCGTACACACGTTACCAGGCAGGTTGCCAAGCTGACGAGCAAAGGCCGACCCTTTCGCCGTTGCGGTACCAATAGCCAAAGCAGCTTCATCGCTCCCTTCTAACAATAGCGACTCCACTTTTGTTGCTTTCTCAGCATCATCCTTCTTAAAGCCAAGGAAGTTGTAAAAACCTTCGTTCAACCACTGGGCAACCAGAGTTAACACATCAGATTGAGAGCGATTTTTTAAGACAAGGCCGGCACTGGCAACGGCAACCGATGCAAATGGCAAACCTTTAATTTGCGCCGCAATTGCCGCCACCACTTTACGAGCCTGCATATCGCTTAACTGAGGCTCTTTACCAATACCAACCAAAAGCACAGCCTGAGCAAAATCTTGCGACATACCAGGAAGCAGTAAAGTCTGCGCTACACCCCCTTTAAAAATACCCGTATCACGAAGCTGAGACACCTGCCCATTGCTATTGGCATCAACCCAAGCGGTCGATTCAGCAAAGTCGCCTTCACTCGGTACAAAAACCACAAGCAAGTCCGCTTGCGCTGAAGAAATACGATCAAATAACGCCATATTCATGAAAGAACCTCAAACGATAACTTTAAAAAAAACTGGATAATAACCTTCTTACCACGAGATAATGGGGGCTTTAGATGTGTAAACAACTCTACGCTTGAAAAGCAATACTCATCCAGAGGTGACTTTGAGACTATTCAGATACTTAGCGAAAGAAGTGCTTGTGTCAACCATTGGTGTGACACTGATACTGTTACTTGTCATCCTAAGTGGCCGCATTTCTTCTTATTTAGGCCGTATTGCTGAAGGGAAAATGACCTTCGAATTTCTCTTCGTTATCCTTGCTTACCATGTCCCCAGCTTCATTCAAATGATCTTACCACTGGCCTTCTTTTTATCACTGCTGCTGGCGTTTGGGCGACTGTACATAGAAAATGAAATGTCCATTTTGTTCTCAAGCGGCATTAGCAAGGTCAAACTAGCCGCTTATACTTTGGGCATCGCTTTCATCATTAGTTCCGTAAGCGCCACCATTAGCTTCTGGGTTGCTCCCGCCAGTGAATATCGTGCAGCGGAAGCATCCCAAGCACAAAGCCAGCTATCGGCCTATGACTTCTTAATTCCAGGACGCTTCGAAGGCAGTGGGCAGCGCACCACATACATTGAAAACTTTACCCAAGCCGACGGATGGATGGAAAACATCTTCATATCTGATGTCACTCGTAGCAACGGCAATAATATCCCTACCCAAGTCCTTGCCGCTTACGCTGAACAAATACGCATCAGCGCAGAAGGAAACCAAAACTACCTTGTTTTCAAAAACGGTACTCGATACGAAGGACAACCTGGCACCGCAGAATACCGCATAACCCACTTTGACACCTATGCCGTGCGCATGACTAACCAAAGCATCAGCACCATTGATGAGGCTTACACGAAAACCACACTCGCCCTAATGACGAGTTCAGACCGGCTGGATAAAGTTGAACTGCAATGGCGTATTTCCCTCGTCGTGATGATCCCGATTCTAGCCATCATCGGGCTATCACTCAGTCAAGTGAACCCAAGACAAGGTCGTTTTTTCAAAATGTTGCCCGCCATTTTGCTTATGATACTGTACATTGCTCTGCTTATTTGGGGGCGAACTGGCCTTGAAAAAGGCAAATTACCCATGCAACTTGGCTTATGGTGGATTCACGGTGTTTTTGCGCTCATCGCGGCGGCTCTTTTTCTTCAGTACAATGAAATACTTGTACGCCGCAAAGCCAGACTTCCCAACCATACTGACTCAGACGAGCCTTCACTATGAAGAAAATTGATAAATATATCGCCAGCAGTGTGCTGTGGGCTTTTCTCATTGTCTCGGTCGTATTGCTTGGTTTAGATTTTGCTCTTACCTTTATTGAGCAAATTAAAAAAGTAAACGACAACTACACCATTCAGTCATTGTTGCAAGTCATACTTTACCGTTTGCCTGGCAAGTTGGCTGAGTACATCCCCATTGCTGCCCTCATCGGCACCTTGATGGGGCTGGGTACATTGGCGGCGACATCAGAATTAACCGTCATGCGTGCCGCAGGCATGCCCATTTGGCGCATTGGCTTGGCTGCCTGCCAACCTATTTTATTAGTGTCATTAATGGGTATGGGGATTTCGGAATTTGTGGCACCCATGGCGGAACAAAAAGCCAACTTAATCGAAAAGTTCAAAGACCAAAAGAGCGGGGCTTTTTCATTGACTGGTGGAGTTTGGCTAAAAGCCAACAATGACTTTGTTTACATCGATGCCGCTGACAGCGATGGCACACTCTACGGTATTAAGATTTTTTCACCTGACAAAGATGAAAGCGCACCAAAAGAACAGAAACAATTAAAATACACAAAAAGCGCCACCACAGCCGAACACATCGAAGGCTCAACATGGCAGCTTAACGAAGTAACAGAAACCTATTTCTT
>CAZBUC010000385.1:0-2535 GCA_964494965.1 uncultured Maribrevibacterium sp. | reverse complement strand
AGGACACCGCCCTTTCACGGCGGTAACAGGGGTTCGAACCCCCTATGGGACGCCATATAAAAACATCTCCTTGTATGTTGTTTTGGTTTTATACAATGAGTTTAGTATTTTGAAAATCCGCTATTTTGCTTCGCAGAGTAGCGGATTTTTTAATGGGTTTTCATTTCTTTTTCTGTCCCATTCGTCTAGTGGCCTAGGACACCGCCCTTTCACGGCGGTAACAGGGGTTCGAACCCCCTATGGGACGCCATTATTTTACGCTATCATAGCTATCCTTATTTATTGAGTTTTTAGCCATGACTTGGTTTGTCGACTACAAATTAGACTCCACTATTTCTGTGGCCGATCGTGGTTTGGCTTACGGCGATGGCGTTTTCGAAACCATTCTTGCTACCCCAAAGGCTTTAGTTCAACTAGAAGACCATCTTTCGCGTCTTTATCGGGGTTTATCAAAACTGGGTATGCCTTTTTCTACTGAGCAAAAAGCAAAGCTGAGTGATTTTTTATCTTCTAGGGTGCGGCCTCTTATTGTTGAAAAAACCGTGGTTAAGCTTATCGTGAGTCGTGGCGAGGGTGGTAGAGGGTATTTGGCGCCAGAGCACTGTATTCATACCGTTATTATCGGTATCCTAGCGGCACCAGATTATCAACACCAACAGGATAAAGGCGTGTCGCTTTCTGTATCGCCTGTCCCCGCAGGTTGTAACCGATATTTGGCTGGCATTAAACATCTAAACCGACTGGAAAATGTGGTCGCGAAAAGGTTTTTGTCTTCATCAGATTTCGAAGCCCTGATGCTTAACAACCAGCAGGAGTTAGTGGAATGCATTCAGAGCAATGTGTTTTGGTTTAGGCGAGGCGCCCTTTACACGCCAGCTTTGCAAAAAGCCGGTGTGCAGGGCACGTTTCGTAAAGCCATTATTGAGCAGCAATCCCATCATCTGATTCAAGTAGGCCGCTATTTTATAAATGACTTACTAAAAGCCGATGAGGTATTTATTGCAAATAGTTTAATGGGAATAGTGCCTGTGAAAACTGTTGCTGGAAAGTCATTCCCAATCGGAAGTCATACCCGAAAATTGCAATTATTAATGCACGATAAGGAGATGCATGGCAGTTATTAAGTGGTTATTTCGCGTTGCTATTTTATGTACTACTTTGATCGCCTTGTTGGCGGGTTATCTATATCACACAATCACTTCGCCTATTGCCTTGAACAATGCTGAAATCTTTGAAGTGCGAAAGGGTGATACAGCCTATAAATTAGGGTATGAGCTCTACGGTAAGGAATGGATTGATTATCCTTTTTTAACCAGAGTGGTTGCTAGACTGCAACCTGAGTGGGTTCCAAAAGTGGGCCAATATTCAATACAGCCACAAATGTCGCTGCTAGACATCATGAGTCTGTTTAATTCGGGCGAATCCATTTTTTACTCTATTACGCTACTCGAAGGAAAAACCACTCGAGAGTTTTTATCTGCCATGGCAGCGCGCGATAATATCGTCATGACCCTAGAAGGGTTATCGAATGAAGAAATAGCAGCCAAAATAGGTCTGGATTTTCCTCACCCAGAAGGTCAGTTTTTTGCAAACACCTATCGTTATCATGCAGGCGATACGGATGTAAGTATTCTTCGTCATGCCCATGAGCTTATGTCACAAACTTTGACCGCTTTATGGGAAAACAAAGCGCCAAACTTACCCTATAAAACGCCTTATGAAGCGCTGATTATGGCGTCAATTATTGAAAAGGAAACGGGTGTTCCTGAAGAGCGTCCATTAATTGCCCGAGTTTTCATTAGTCGATTAGAAAAAGGCATGCGTTTACAAACCGATCCAACGGTCATCTATGGGTTAGGAGATACCTTCACAGGTAATTTGACCCGCAGTGGGTTGCGTGCGCCATCACCTTACAATACTTATCGTATCTTTGGTCTTCCCCCTACGCCAATAGCTAATGTAGGTTATGAAGCCATTGAAGCGGCGTTAAATCCAGGGGAAACCACTGCTTTATACTTCGTTGCTAAAGGCGATGGCACTCATGTTTTTTCTGATACATTGAGAGAACACAATCAAGCGGTTAGAAATTATCAGTTGAAGCGTCGAGAAGACTATCGCTCGTCGCCACAGATTACTCCTTAGAGGATTGCGTATGAGAGGCAAATTTATTTCGCTTGAGGGTGGAGAAGGCAGCGGTAAGACAACGGCCATTCATTGTATTCGTCAGTGGTTAGATGCTCGGAATATCCCATACATTATGACTCGTGAACCTGGTGGTACGCCGCTTGCTGAAGAAATCAGACAGTTAATTTTGAGTCCACGAGACGAGACGGTTAATAACACGACTGAGCTGTTGCTGGTTTTTGCCGCTCGGGCTCAGCATTTGGCTGAAAAAATTCAACCCGCCTTGGAAAAAGGCACTTGGGTGATCAGTGATCGTTTTTTGGATTCAAGTTACGTTTATCAAGGTAAGGCGCGCGGTGGTGACACAGCGATGCTGAATCAACTGGCCGATTGGGTGGTGGGTGACAATAA
>CAZBUC010000384.1:1564-2543 GCA_964494965.1 uncultured Maribrevibacterium sp. | reverse complement strand
TCATGGGTGATCGCCACACTTAATTGCCCTAACGCGGCTAACTTACCGGCTTGAATGAGGTCTTGTTGGGCCAGTCTTAAACGTTTTTCAGTCGCTAAACGCTCTTCAGTTTCTGCCGCCAATTGGCGATGCATCTGTGTCGTTTCAATGGCGGCTTGTTGAAAGGTTTTTAAATCCCTGGCCATGTCGGATATTTCATCACGGCCCTCTTGAATGACATTGATATCTAATGCGCCGCTCGCGATAGCGTGCATATTGGATTGTAGCCTGACCAAACGGCCCAAGATGTTACGCCTTACGTAAAACCAAGACACACTCGCCGCGAGCAGCAAGCTGATAATCGACAGCATTAAGGTCGCATCCCTAGCTTTGGATACGGACAGACCTGCGTTGGCAATTTCATCGTCAACTCGTTGGTTCACTCTTTCCGTGTACTGAGAAATTTGTACGGCCAATTGTTGTATGTGGCGCTGGCTATTGCTGACCAAAAACTCTTCTTGGTAGCGCAGATCCAGCTCACGGTTTTTTTCTTTAAAGAGTGGGCCTTCACGTGATGCGAGTAAAAATAAAGAATCAATGGGAGCCTTTTCAAAGTCCTCTTGTAGGCGATCATCATTGAGTTGTAAGCGTTGTATTTCGTTGACTAAGGTTTCTAAACGTAAAAAGGTGTAATCCAATTCTTTAAAGGTACTGTCCGTATGTACCTTTTCTGCCAGCGCAAACAAATAGCTTAATTTTAAGCGTGTGGCGAATAGGGCCTCTGAATATTCTGATAATGGCCGCTGATCTAGAACCTGATTGACCTCTATATACAGGGGATATAAACGCAAGCGTTGTTGATCTGATGATTGGGCGTAACCCTGTCGTTCTTCAACGGTTTCATAAATCAGACCAATGCTATAGCGAATCTGATCACGGATTTCGATAAAGTAACGGTTATAGTCCGGAAGATGGATAACCCAAGTTTGCATTTCAGCTA
>CAZBUC010000384.1:0-1554 GCA_964494965.1 uncultured Maribrevibacterium sp. | reverse complement strand
GGTTAGTTGCTGGCTGAGTTCGTTCAAACGTGCCGAAGCGTAAAGTACTTCAATGCTGTCGGCTCGGATCTGCTCCAAACGTTGTTGTAAAAGCCCATTACTGTGAGAGGCAAAGCCCGCCGCCAGCAAGGTCATTAAAGCCACGGTTGCAAAGGCGAGCATTAAGCGCGTGCTGACACTTTTTGGTATCCAATGTTTGAGTCTCATTAGTGTCTCTTGGAGTCATGTTGTTTTTGTGCACGAGTATGGACACCTGAGCTTTGCGATTCAATAGGTAAGTGGCCTGTTTGTTTGGACTATTTTGATATCAAAACGGTTAATAACTTACAGTGAGTTAGGTCGGCTCACGGCAGTGCCTGCATTGGTATATATTCCATATTGATCTAGTTTATAAGCTTAATATTCTTTTGTGTTATTTGCGGGGGTGCGTAGAATCCTTTTTTTTGTGGCTCAAAAGGCGTTTTGTAATGGAATGGCAAGGCTGGTTTTGTTTGGCGCTGACGATGACGGCGTTAGGAGTGCTGTCGTTAACGAGAATTAGCCCACATGTTGTGATGATGGGCGTGATGACGATTCTTAGCGCGCTGGGTATTTTATCTGCTACGGAAGCCTTGGCCGGGTTTTCCAATTCGGGCTTAATCACGGTGGCCGCTATGTTTGTGGTGGCGGCTGGGGTATATGGCTCTGGCGGTGTGGATTTGTTGGTCAACAAGGTGTTAGGCCAACCAACATCAGTGCGTTCAGCCTTGTGTCGCATTTTTCCTCCTGTTGTTTTGTTAAGTGGCTTTTTGAATAATACCCCAGTGGTAGCCACCATGATTCCAGCAATTCATGCTTGGGCTCGTAAAATAAAGATTCCACCTTCTAAGCTAATGATCCCTTTAAGTTACACAGCGATTTTAGGGGGAACCTTGACCTTGGTCGGTACCAGCACCAACTTGGTGATCAATGGACAATATCAGGCGTTGACAGGGGAAGCGGGGTTTTCTTTGTTTTCCATTACGGCCGTGGGTATTCCCGTGGCCTTAGCGGGCATGGCATTTATTTGGCTATTTTTACCGCGCTGGTTGCCTGATCGCAGCGAAAAGCAAGCATTTGGTAACCTTCGAGAGTTCACCCTTGAAGTCACTGTGGACCCAAGTGGGCCCTTGGTGGGTAAAACGGTACAAGGTGCCAATTTACGTCAATTAGAACGTGTTTATCTTGTTGAGATCGAACGGCAAGGCACTATTTTGACCGCGGTGTCCTCTGAAGAGGTGTTGCATGGCGGTGATCGTTTGGTGTTTGCTGGCGATACCCAAGCTGTTTCAGATTTGCTGCGCATCCACGGCATTGTGGCTTCGTCCGAAGAGGGCGAAATAAGTAGCTTAAATAAGGATAGAGCAGAGCGCTGTTTAGTCGAAGCTGTGGTGTCGCCCCATTGCGCAGCTTTAGGGAAAAATATTCGTGATGCAAAGTTTCGTGACCGTTATGGCGCGGTGGTGTTGGCGGTGGCACGCAACGGGGAACGTGTAAAAGGGAATTTGGGCAATATTTATTTGGAAGCCGGCGATA
>CAZBUC010000383.1:2054-2543 GCA_964494965.1 uncultured Maribrevibacterium sp. | reverse complement strand
ATCATGACGGTACTTCACGCTGGTGGTAAGTTTGACGATAACTCATACAAGGTGTCCGGTGGCCTTCACGGTGTGGGTGTCTCGGTAGTAAACGCCCTATCTGAAGCGCTCACTTTGACGATTCGCAAAAATGGTAAGGTCTACGAACAACATTATGTCCATGGCGTGCCACAAGCACCATTGGCGATTGTCGGAGACTCTGATGGCAAAGGCACAACCGTTCATTTTAAACCTTCCCCTGCGACTTTTAACAATATCCTGTTTGTTTACGACATTCTGGCGAAGCGCCTGCGTGAGTTGTCATTCTTGAACTCTGGTGTTGCGATTCGACTCAAAGACGAGCGCACAGGCAAAGAAGATTTCTTTAACTACAGTGGTGGTTTGCGTTCTTTTGTTGAACATTTGAACACCAACAAAACCCCCATCAACGATATTTTCCACTTCATCTGCCAACGTGATGACCTAGAAGATGGTATCGCCGTAGAGGTG
>CAZBUC010000383.1:0-2044 GCA_964494965.1 uncultured Maribrevibacterium sp. | reverse complement strand
GTGGAACGAGGGTTTCCAAGAAAATATTTACTGTTACACCAACAACATTCCACAACGCGATGGTGGTACTCACCTTGCGGGTTTCCGTGGTGCGTTGACGCGTACTCTAAACACTTTCATCGAGAAAGAAGGGCTAGCGAAGAAACAAAAAGTGGCGACAACAGGCGACGACTGCCGTGAAGGTTTGACCGCTATCGTCTCGGTAAAAGTGCCGGATCCGAAATTCTCTTCTCAGACCAAAGACAAGCTTGTTTCCTCGGAAGTAAAAACAGCGGTAGAGCAAGAGATGACCAAGCGCTTCTCTGAGTTCCTACTAGAGAAACCAAACGAAGCCAAAATCATCGTTAATAAAATGATCGATGCGGCGCGTGCCCGTGAAGCGGCTCGTCGTGCCCGTGATATGACCCGTCGTAAAGGCGCGTTAGACATCGCTGGCTTGCCAGGTAAATTGGCCGATTGTCAGGAAAAAGACCCAGCGCTTTCTGAAATCTACCTAGTGGAGGGTGATTCTGCAGGTGGATCAGCAAAACAAGGTCGTGATCGTCGTACCCAAGCGATTTTGCCGCTGAAAGGTAAAATCTTGAACGTCGAAAAAGCCCGTTTTGACAAAATGTTGGCGTCAGTGGAAGTCGGTACCCTGATTACTGCATTAGGTTGTGGTATTGGCCGTGATGAATTCAACGCCGACAAACTGCGTTACCACAGCATCGTTATCATGACCGATGCCGACGTGGATGGCTCGCACATTCGCACCCTGCTATTGACCTTCTTCTTCCGTCAAATGCCAGAAATCATTGAACGTGGACACATCTTTATCGCTCAGCCGCCTTTGTTCAAAATAAAACGCGGTAAACACGAACAGTACATTAAAGACGAACCTGCTTTAAACCAACACTTGATCGAAGTGGCATTAGACGGTGCAGCCATGTACGTCAACAGTGACGCGCCCGGTATTCAAGGCGAAGCATTAGCCAAGCTAGTGCGTGATTATATTCGCATTGAAGAAGACATTGATCGTTTGTCGCGCGTGTACCCAAGAGATGTTATGGGGAAACTTCTATACTGCAAACCACTGACGATTGAAAGCTTAGCTGATGAATCAAGTGTATTGGATTGGGTCGATGCGATTCGCCAGCAAATGCCTCAAGACGCTCGCACTGGCTTCCGTTTTGACTTCTCTGTGGAAAAAGACGATGAGCGTAATTTGTACTTGCCGGTTGTCGATATCATGTCGCATGGTGTGTCTAATCGTTATCGCTTTGAATACACCTTCTTCCAGTCTCCAGAGTACAAACGCATTGTTGCTATGTCTGAGCTGGTGGAAGAGCTGTTCAGTGAGGAGTCTTTTATTCAGCGCGGTGAACGTCGTGAAACAGTCGAGACCATTAGTGCGATGAAAGCCTGGCTAATGAAAGAGGCGTCCCGTGGTATGACGGTCCAACGCTATAAAGGGTTGGGTGAGATGAACCCTGAGCAACTTTGGGAAACCACCATGGACCCGAATGCGCGCCGCATGCTTCGCGTCACCATCGACGACGCTGTTGCCGCCGACCAAATGTTCACCACCTTGATGGGTGACGAGGTAGAACCACGTCGTAACTTCATCCAAGACAACGCCTTGAACGTCGCTAACCTAGACGTATAAGTATTTGATTAGTAAATAAAAAAACGGTTAGAGTGAAAGCTCTAACCGTTTTTTTTGGAGATCTAATCTGTTTACCTAAGCAAGGCTAAAATGGCTTACAACGCGGCTTTGATGCTGTCTTCAATGGACGTTGTAGGGCGACCAATGAGCGTTGATAGGTCTTTGCTGTTGCTGAATAGGCCGCCTTGAGAGGCACCCACTTCGGAATCCGCAAGAACCGCGGCGAAGCCTTCTGGTAAGCCTGCACCCACTAGAATCTTGGTGTATTCCGCTTCAGGGACGTTTTGATAAGCAACAGTTTTGCCTGATACCTTGCTGATCGCGGCGGCGTATTCGCTGAGTGTGAAGGCATTGTCGCCCGCTAGTTCGTAGACTTTGCCTGCTTGTCCGTCTTTAACA
>CAZBUC010000382.1:916-2547 GCA_964494965.1 uncultured Maribrevibacterium sp. | reverse complement strand
TTGCATTAACCGCAGGTGGTCATACCGTAGGAAAAGCACACGGTAATGGCGATGCCTCTGTTTTAGGAGCAGCTCCAGAAGGAGCTAATATTGAAAATCAAGGGTTTGGTTGGATGAACCCTAAAGGAAAGGGGAATGCAGGCGATTCTGTAACCAGCGGACTGGAAGGTGCTTGGACAACTCATCCAACAAAATGGGATTATGGCTATTTTGACCTGTTGTTTAAATATGAATGGGAACTAAAGAAAAGTCCTGCAGGGGCATGGCAATGGGAACCCGTGAATATTGCAGAAGAAGACAAGCCATTGGATGCCCACAATCCAACCAAACGTCAAAACCCCATCATGACTGATGCCGATATGGCAATGAAAATGGATCCCGAATACCGCAAAATTTCTGAGCGCTTCCACAAGGATCCGGCTTATTTTGACGAAGTATTCGCAAGAGCGTGGTTTAAATTGACTCACCGTGATTTAGGCCCAAAAAGTCGTTATTTAGGTGCTGATGTGCCTCAAGAAGACTTAATCTGGCAAGACCCGATTCCAAGTGTGAATTACACCTTAAACGATAGCGAAATCGCCGACTTAAAAGAAAAACTACTCAACAGCGGTTTGAGTAGCACCGAACTCATCAACACCGCCTGGGACAGCGCCCGCACCTATAGAGGTTCTGACTTTAGAGGCGGGGCAAACGGAGCGAGAATACGCCTGGCACCTCAAAATAGCTGGGTAGGTAACGAGCCGGAACGCTTACAAAAAGTATTGAACAAACTCACCGAAATCCAATCCGGATTTAGTAAGAAAGTAAGCATCGCCGACCTGATTGTTTTAGCCGGAACTGCTGCTGTTGAAAAAGCGGCCAAAGCTGCCGGCGTATATGTGACTGTGCCTTTCAGTCCCGGACGTGGCGATGCCACCGAAGAAATGACTGATGCCGATTCGTTCTCAGACCTGGAACCCATACACGATGGTTACAGAAACTGGCTAAAGAAAGACTACACTGTCACTCCTGAAGAACTGATGCTCGACAGAACCCAGTTGATGGGACTTACAGCTCCTGAAATGACCGTGCTTGTAGGGGGTATGCGTGTGCTTGGTACCAATTATGGAGGTGTAAAACACGGTGTCTTTACGGATAACGTAGGTGTATTGACCAACGACTTCTTCGTCAACCTCACGGATATGCGTTACAAATGGATGCCTACGGGCGAAAATCTATACAACATTGTTGACAGAAAAACCGGAGTAACCCAATGGACCGCTACAAGAGTGGATTTGGTATTTGGTTCCAACTCTATTTTAAGAGCTTACGCAGAACTGTATGCTCAGGATGACAACAAAGAAAAGTTTGTAAAAGACTTTATCAAAGCTTGGGTAAAAGTGATGAATGCCGATCGTTTTAATTTAGCATAATCATCATTCATTATTAAAAAAAGAGGTGGCCTATAGGTCACCTCTTTTGTTTGATTATTGATTGTTTTTCAACATATCCAGTGCCACATCCACAATCATATCTTCCTGGCCGCCCACCATTTTGCGTCTACCCAATTCCTGTAAAATGTCTCCGGTCTTGAGACCATAAGTTTTAGCTGCTTTTTCGTGAGCAGTGACGAGTTCGTTCACTAGGCGCCT
>CAZBUC010000382.1:242-906 GCA_964494965.1 uncultured Maribrevibacterium sp. | reverse complement strand
GCATAGCCCAGCGAAAGGGTTTCCCTATCTACACGCACCGGTCTTTTTTGTAATGGCCTGATGACATCATCAGCTAAATCCATTAGTTGATATAAATTGCAGTTCACAGGCACATTCATTCTGTTCAGGACAGCGATGAGTACCTCTAGCGGGCAATTCCCTGCACCGGCACCCATGCCTGCAAGGGAAGCATCTAATCTGGTAGCGCCGTGTTCCATGGCCACGATGGTATTTGCTACTCCAAGGGAAAGGTTGTGATGGCAGTGTATCCCAATTTGTGTTTTAGGGTCTAAAGCATCTTTGAAAGCGTTCATCCTGTCCACCACATCTTGCATCAACAATGCCCCGGCAGAATCAGTTACATATACACAGTCTGCACCGTAGCTTTCCATCAGCTTGGCCTGCTCTGCCAGTTTATTCGGTGGATTCATATGTGCCATCATTAAAAAGCCGGCCACATCCATACCCAGACTTTTCGCAGCAGCGATATGTTGTGCAGCAACATCGGCTTCGGTACAATGGGTGGCAATGCGCACCGACTTAACACCCAGTTTTGCTGCACGTTTCAAATCGGTTATGGTTCCGATACCCGGTAATAAAAGAGTTGTCAGAACAGCGTGATTGAGGGTTTCAGCCACGCCTTCTAGCCAGTCCCAGTCGGTAT
>CAZBUC010000382.1:0-232 GCA_964494965.1 uncultured Maribrevibacterium sp. | reverse complement strand
ATAGTTAAAACTTCCACCCGCAAGTCCGTCGCCATGAGCAATTTCAATAGCGTCCACTTTAGCATCGTCTAATGCCTTGGCAATTTGAAACACCTGTTCTTTGCTGTATTGATGGCCAATGGCGTGCATTCCATCTCTTAGAGTTACGTCTTGGATATACACCCACGCTTTCGCGGGGGTCTCTTCATTGATACTCATAGTTTTTAATTTATTTCAATTAAGCGTTCCCCCG
>CAZBUC010000381.1:0-2556 GCA_964494965.1 uncultured Maribrevibacterium sp. | reverse complement strand
GGGGGTAATGTCGAACTACCTGCACGACCATCTAAACGTGGGCGATGAAATCGAAGCCATGCCACACGCCGGTGATTTCGTATTCAAAGACAAGCAAACGCCCGTCGTGCTGATTTCTGGTGGCGTTGGCTTAACACCCATGCAAGCCATACTAGATACACTCGCCAAACAGCAATACAGCCACCCAGTCAGCTATTTACACGCTTGTGCGCACCAAGGCCAGCATTCCTTCAAAGAGCACGTGAACAGTTTGAAAGGACAACTGAATTTGTCCGTTCACACTTGGTACGAACAAGCCGACAATGAAGAAGAAGGCGTGTTAAACGGCATGATGCAACTAGAAACGATTAAAGACAGCTTACCGCTGACGGATGGCGAGTTTTACTTATGTGGACCCGTTGGCTTCATGATGTTTGTTAAACAGCAGTTACTCACCCTAGGCGTAGAAGCCGACCGCATTCACTACGAATTATTCGGCCCGCATCAGGAAGTGTGATACTTAGCTAAACGCTCTGCTTAAACGGCAATAACGCGTGGGTATCTTGATGATACTCACGCGAATAAGCATCGTAATCCAGCCCATTAGATGCGCTTTTATCTGACTTCAATAACAATCCAATTAACGTATTTGGCTGGCTAAAAATTCAAGTAACTAAAATTCAAAGTAACTATAATGAAAATTATTATGGGCCTGCCAATAAAGCGATGTATGTTGCAAAAGCAAATGGCCGTAATCAAGCGGCCTTCACGTCTGCGTAAAATAGCGTTATCTTACCCTCAATATTGTTAAAAATAGATTCAACAACTTAATGTTAGACCCTTCATCTCTCCAGGAGAATATAGATGCATGATGTTACTCGTCGTAGTCTGTTGAAACATAGTATCGCTATAACAGGATTAACCGCATTATCACCTTATGCAGCGTCAGCCGTGCTGACTCCTAGAGCGACTGAAGGTCCCTTCTACCCAAGGCAATCCATGCGTTTTGATGACGTAGATAATGACTTGGTAAAAGTGCTTGGCACGCTAAAAAAAGCGGGGGGAGACATCATTCATCTCCAAGGCACGATTCGCTCGAAAGCGGGCCAGCCATTGGCTGGTCATAGAATCGAGATCTGGCAATGTGATGTTAATGGCAAGTATCTTCATCCAGGTGATAACCGTAATTTTCCTTACGATACGGGCTTCCAAGGTTTTGGACATGACATTACAGATGCCGAAGGAGCCTACCATTTCAGAACCATTAAACCGACGACCTATCCCGGTCGCACTCCTCACATACATGTAAAGGTTTTTGATGGCCAGCGCGAATTACTGACCACCCAGTTCTACATTGCCGATGAGCCGAAAAAAAAGTCAGATCGCATCTTTCGTCGCCTATCAGCCCAAGAAGCACAAAGCGTGTCTATGGTGTTTGTCGAAGACAAGGGTACGGTAACGACCAATGTAGACTTGATGGTATAAAAGGCATTTCGCGCAAAAATGTCATTCATCGCCTAAACGGCAACATTTCTTGGGTATCTTGATGGCAATATGACCGCTTCCCACCGACTACGAATAGTCAAACGACGGCTTTCACACTCAAAAACCACTGATTTACTCAAGCTCACTTAACACGATATCTGCAAACTCGTCCTCGACTGCAAGCAAGACAAGAGAAAAAAGGTCGACTGGACGTTCTTATCTTGAAAAGAATGCAACTCAGCCACTAACGGGATGGATTGGACAAACGCTACATGCACATTCATTCGAGAGAACAGATGTGCAAGGCGTTAGGGAAGTGGAGCAAGGTAGTTTCAGATTAGTGAAATGAAGTTGTTGCAATACATATTGCAACATAATCAATAACTTAGATGTTGTCTTCGATTTGCTAGTCTTATTTAGATTAGTGTACAATCACTTTAATTAGGTCGGTTTTTGATCTATAAACTGATTTTTTAATGAGGAGATCAATATGAAGCAGACATAAAAAAACCGCTATTTTAGCGAACTAAAAAAGCGGCTTCGGCTTTCTCTATTCTCTGCAATAGAATAGAGAAAATAGTTGAGACAGACCCAACTTGTTTCATTTGTTATCCTAACTGACATTAGTTAAGTGTGCAATCCGGTCTGTCAAAATCTTCGAAGCCTTTTCATTAATCTGTACGTTATAGAAGGAATATCTATGATGAAGTTACAGTACATCCTTGAAAAGGCAGTTGAGGCGCTTTTGCTTCTCAATGAGCTAGTGGATAGCGTAATCATCTTGATCCATTCACTGGGTTAGGTGGTTTCTAGGTGTTGAAAGCCGCCTTTCATACGGCGGCTTTTATAGGAAGAATTATGAAGGTTTTTAGATTTGTTAATGCCGCAGCTAAGCGCGAGTTTAGTAAATTGCCAAAAGACATACAGCAGCTTTTTGCTACGAGCTTAAATGCTGTCGCGCAAGAACAAGACCCCTTAGTAGATTTCAAGCATATTGCGAGTAGCGTTGGAAAGGGGGCAATAGAGCTTATAGAGAATGGTAGCCCAGCTTATCGGGCTGTTTATTGCGCGAAATTTGGAGACACTATTTTT